>CAJONH010000070.1 GCA_905235825.1 Candidatus Gastranaerophilales bacterium | reverse complement strand
TAACTATAAAAATTAATATTCCTTGGAAAAAACGATGATACACATATCCCTAATCTACAGCTATGATTGAGTCATAGCTTTTTTCTTATGTTATGATATTTTTATGAAAAAGAATATCTTTAATATAATTTTAATTATGTTCTGGATTGTAATTGTTGCTGTTACGGCATCTTTTCACGAGTTATGGAGAGATGAAGCACAGGTATGGTGTATTGCAAGAGATTGTAATTTTCTTGAAATGCTTAATATGGCGAGGATAGAAGGTCATCCTGTTTTATGGTATATAATTATTTTCCCGTTTGCAAAATCAGGCTTTGATGTTTCAATCATGCAAATTTTGTCAATTTTATTAAATACTGCCGCTGTTTTCATACTTTTAACACAGTCAAATTTATCCCGCTTTCAAAAAATAATAACGGTATTCAGTGCAGGATTACTGTATTACTTTCCAATAATAGCAAGAAACTATGCATTAATTCCTGTTAGTTTATTTTTAATTTCTTTATTTTGGGAAAAAAGACAAAAATATCCTTATGTTTATACTGCTTTATTAATTTTATTATCGCAGACGCATTCCTATATGCTTGGATTATATCTTATCCTGGCACTTTTATTTATAACAGAAAATAAAAATAAATTTATTTTTTCCTCTATAATCTTGTTTATAAACTCTATTTACTTGTTTTTTTGGTTCAAAAGCGGGGCTGAAATTAATTATGCACTGCATACAATATCGGGAAATACACTGCCGTTCCCAAAATTAATAATATTTTTATCACAGATTTATTTGTTTGATATTGTTAATACATTTAAACCGTTAATTAAATATGCGGTTCCCTTTAGTGTTATTTCTTTTATTCCTTTTATAGCAATATATTTAGCTGCTCTTTTTAAAGAAAATAAAAAAATATTCATTATTTTAGCGGTATCAATTTCTTTTGTTTTGCATGTATTTTCAACCGTATATTTTAATGGAATTTTATATCAAAAACTTTTTTTAATAATTTTATTGTTAATTTTCGGTTTTACTCTGCAAAAAGAAAATAAAAATAAACTAATGATATATTCATTAAATATATTATTAATAATCAGCTGTTTTAGTTCATTTATTCAAGTGAAAAAAGAAATCATGTATAATTTTTCGGGCGGGAGGGAAACAGCAGAATATATAAAGCAGAATTACTACAATGAAACAGTATTTATTGCAGAAGGAAATCCGTATTTATATTCTTCTGTTTCAGCTTATCTGCCAAATAAGAAATTCTATTCTCCTATTATTCGTGATTACATTTCTTATTATACATATAATCCTAAAATTCAAAATGTGCCTTTTCCCAATAATGCAAGTATATTTATAACAGATGAAAAAACAGATTTGAATGAACTCGGTTTAAAAGCAGTATTTGAAAGTAATAACTCAAATTTAAGCTCTCAAAGCGAGAGAGAAATATTTAAAATAGCCGTAAGAAAAACGAACAGTCACTAGTTTTATATTTTGTGCTAAAATCCGGTATATGAGTAAAAATAACGAGATAATTGCAGGTCATATACTTGCCTGTTTCACTGCTTTTATTTGGGAAACGACTTTAATTTCCACTAAAATTTTATTAAAAGATTTTCAGCCTGTAGAAATATTATTTTTCAGATTTATAATTGCCATAAATATTATTTTCATTTGGGATTAGAACGCTTTTTAACTCCTGTTAATCTGTTTAATATATTATTCTTTCAGGATTAATTATTACTGAAACAAACAGTAAAAAATAAGTTGCTTAACATTTGTAATATTTTATTTTTTTTAAACCCTTTAATGAAAAGACTTTTGAACTTTGATTTTTTGTTAATCAATTAAAAATAGTATATTTACGGCGGTAATTGCAGTAATTTTGTAATTTTGTTAAAATAAAAATTAATAATTCATTAGAATAGAGAGTATAAGATGTCAGCTGAAAATAATTACGGGCAAATACTGGAAGATGTTTGCGAAAAACTTAATAACATAGGGACGGTTAATGAAGAAGATGTATCAGAAATAAAAAAGTCCGTTGAAACAATTGAAAATTTAATTACGGGAACTCAGGCAAAGGTTAATTTTCAAGAAATAAAAGAAAAACTTGAAACTATTGCGTTTCAGGTTGATTCAACAAATGATACTTTATTAAAAGATTTGTATGATGATATTAATAACATAAAAACATCGACAGCAAGTGTAACCCAGCATTTGGATAATATTCAAAATGTCCAGAATATGGCACTTACGAGAGCGGAATTTGATGAATATCAAAAACATCAGCTCGATATAGCTCTAAAATCAAATGAAAATATTTTTTCCGAATTAAAAGCTATAAAAGAAAGTACTGCATTGAATGCGGGAAATAATAATGCCGAAAGTATTAAACTTGTTGGAGAACAAGTTTCAATTCTGCATGATTATTTAAAAAAATATATTGAAGATATAACAAAAAGTATATCTAATATTCCAAATTCAAATGATATCAGCAATATTGTTAATGATTTAAATGATGTTACAAATAAAAATATAAAACAAACAAATGTTGTTATAAAAGAAGTTCAGGCTGAACTGTTGAAATTTCATTCGGATTTTCAAAGTAAAGAATTTGTTAATAGAATTGCTAAAATTAGCGAAATTTATGACAGTCTGGATGTTATTACGTCATGGATAGAAAAAGTCGGTGATATAAATACAGCAATAGAAAATGTTTATGCCCGCCTCGGCGAAAATATCGATTTTGATGATGTTTCAGAAAAAGTGGATATTATATATGAAAATATTACTACTCTTAACTCTTGGGCAATCAAGATTGATAAACTTGATTCTTCAATTCCCGAACTTCATTCAAAATTAAACTTATTGACTACAATTACAAGTGATGCTGAAAATATATTAAATACTTTAGATTTAATAAAAAATCATTTCTATTCAACATTTTCGGAGAACCTGAATTTTGAGGATTTATCGGATAAGATAGATATTGTATATGAAAATCTTTCGGCATTAAATCAATGGGCGGGAAGGATTGATAATGTTTCGGAAAAAC
>CAJONH010000069.1 GCA_905235825.1 Candidatus Gastranaerophilales bacterium | reverse complement strand
TAGCTTTTACTAATTCAGCTGCTTCTAATAATGTTAATTTTTCAATTGATTCTAAAATTGATTCTACACTCATTTTATTTCTCCTTTTAATACTTTTTGTGAATTAATTTTGTACCAAATTTACTTCGGTAATTTAAATGACATTAAGCAGATTTTTTCTTTGCAACTTGATCCATTGCACGAACAAGACCTGACATAACCGCATTAACAGCACCAACAATACCTGTAGCAGGTGAATTGATACTGCCAAGCATTTTTGCGTAAAGTTCTTCTTTTGAAGGAAGATTTGAAAGAACTTCTGTTTCTTTCTTTGATAAAAGTTTCCCGTCTAATGCAGCAGAAAGTATTTCTCCTTTTTTAACTTCTTTTATAAATTTAGTTAAAATTTTAGCCGGTGCAACTTCATCTTTAAAACCGAAAGCAATAGCTATCGAACCTTTTAATGCTTCATCAAGAACCTCATATTGTGTTCCTTTTGTTGCAATTTTTGCAAGCGTATTTTTTGTAACCATGTAGTCACCGTCTTGTTTTTGGAGTTCACGGCGGAGTTTTGTTATTTCTTCAACCGTTAAACCTTTATAATCAGTAACTACGGCAACCTTAGCCTTTGCAAATTTTTCTTTCATTGCTTCAATTTTTTCTTCTTTGAAGGCTTTTGTTGACATTTTTCGCTCCTTACTTGTAGTAATTTCGACCTTTTTTTATAACGGACAAATCCTTCCTGTTTCAGCAAGACTGATATATCCTTTTTTTATAACGGACAAATCCTTCCTGTTTCAGCGAAACTGATATATCATCTTTAGCATCACTTCCGGATTTATTGCCCATTTTCCATACAAAAAATTTACGGAAAGCAACCGTAAATTAACAAATCATATTTAAAATACAAAATTTAAAATAACTATTTGTCCTCGGTCAGCTGATATTTTAAAGGCTACCCGCTTCGCTGCAATAAATAAACAATACTCTGTAATTTCTATTTATGCACCCAGCCTGCTGACTGTCTACGGTCAATACCTAATTTATATAAAAAATAATATAAAATCAAGTCTTTTATTAATTTTTTGTAAAGAAAATAAAATAAAAAAATTTTTTTTGGCAATTTTAATAAAAAAAATTTTTTCTTATTAATAGAAAATAGGGGGATATATATGAACTATGCTGTGCAGCATGGTGATACTCTTTGGGGTATTGCAAAAAATAATTTTAAATTAACGGATAATACCGATATTGCAAATAAAGTAAATCAAATAGTAAGTGCAAATAAAATTGAAAATCCTGATTTGATTTTTGAAGGACAGACTATAAGTTTTGATTTTCAGGAAAATAATTCTGTTTCAAAGCCGGAAGAACTTTCGGATGCTCAAAAATTCGATAAATGGACAAATGAATTAGACCCGAATTCAACAATTCAATATGCACATCAAGGGGCAAGCGATGAAGAAACAGCAAAAAACGTACAAGAATTTTCAAAACAATATATTGATACATTTGGCAAAAACGGCAATATCGATTTTGAAGGCTTTTTAAACATAAATAAAGACTTAGATGCAAAATCGGCAGAATCAATATATTCAATGATAGATATGGATGGAAAAGGCGGTATAACATCCGATGAACATGCTTCATATTTATCAGTAATAGATAATGCCGACGGAAAATTTGACGGAAATATGAATTTGGATAATTATAATACAGTCGGTGCAGAATTACCCGTCTTTGCAGATGATATGTACGCTCAAAATCCGGCATATAAAGATATTCATGACAAATCAAAAGAAGGTTTGGAATATGCATCGAAATTAATGGAGCATTTTCATAATAAATTCTATTCGGAGAAATAGGAGAAAAAAGGAAAAGAGCGGTTCATCCGCTCTTTTTTGCTTTTGATATTGCAAAAAATAAGGTAATTTGGTAAAATAATTGCGTTACATTATAGGAGGATACGACAATTAGTAAAGATACAGACCAACCGTTAATAAACAGGAACATTAGAGCAAAAGAAGTACGTTTGATTGATAATGACGGTAACAATCACGGAGTGGTAGCGACATCAAAAGCTCTATTGATGGCAGAAGAAAAGGGGTTGGATTTAATTGTTGTTTCACCTAATCAAGAACCGCCTGTAGCAAAAATTTTAGATTACGGAAAATACAAGTACGAAGTTGAAAAACGGGCTAAAGAATCTAAGAAAAAACAACACACCGTTGAAATTAAAGAAATTAAAGTTCGATATAAAATAGATGTTCATGACTACAACGTTAAAATTAATGCCATTAAAAAATTTATATCAGGCGGAAATAAAGTTAAAATTGTTGTAATGCTTCGAGGTCGTGAAATGCAGCATAATCATTTGGCTTACGATTTAGCTAACAGATTTTTGGCTGACCTTGAAGGAGAGAAAATGACTGTTGAACGTAAGCCTGCTATGGACGGCAGAAATGTTGTTACTATTTTGGCTCCTTAATTTGTAATTACTTATAAAAAATTTTAAAAATACCGCAGACAATTTGTTCAGCGGTATTTTTAAATAAAAAAATAAAAACAGCATTCATTTTAATGCTGTCAGTTATAAAAATCAGATTAGGGAGATTTTTTTTGAGGAGGGAGAAAGATTTTAAAAAAGTTATTGTGGGAATTACTTATATATATTAGGATTTATTAAAATTTCATATTAAATGAGTTACCTGATTGACCTTCTCTCATTACTTGTCCGAGAGTATATATCTGGCTTTGAGCTTTTCTTAAATCGTTTGCAATTTCATCAGGTGACATACTGTATGTTGAATTAACTAAATTAAGGAACGGATTATTATTGGTAATATTATCAATTTCCAACTTCGCAATTTGCTGTACTTCCTTAATTGTTCTTTGCGGAAGTGCTATATTCAATCCGAATGGTTGTTTAATTAATTGATTGTTGTCCATTTTAATCTCCGGTTACTCTATAGTTATCGGAATATTTTTTTTAAACTTTAATGATTTAAATGTTTTTGTAAAGAAATTTAACAAGTTTGTTACAAATACTTCAAAACCTTATATATATTGTAAAATGGCTTTTTTTTCAGATAATACGATAACAAAAAAAAATATTTATATACATTAAAGAGAGAGAAAAGACATTACCGGCATGATAAACAGAATAACTTCTCTAAATACACACACCGAAAATAACGGGAATTTTGGTAAAGACAAACCGAGTTTTAAAGGCATGCAAACAGCTTTATTAAGCGGGCTTGGCTGGATGAAAAATAATCCGGCAATGGGAGCATGTGCTGTTGATATGGCTTCAATGGTAATACCTAGAACTGCCGTAGAAGCTAAAGACAGAGGCAAGCAGTCGGGAATTGAAACTTTTATAAGAGAAGTTTCAAGTTTATTAATCCACGCAACAATGGGATTGGTGGGGTATAAAGCGGCTGCTGCTATTTCAGGTAAATTTAATAAAGAAAACGGTGTAAAAGCTCAAGATATTTTTGCTTCCGGTGATACAATCAATAACATGTCCGAAATATGGAAAAATGCTGACGGTAAAACTCAAGGATTTTTTGAAGGTTTTGTTCAAAATATAAAAGGGTTAAATGAAACAAATTGGAACAACATTTCCGAAAAATCACATAAGGAAATAACAGACTGTCTTATCAACCTCGCAAATAAAACAGAAATGTATAATAATGCCTCAGGAGATGAAAAATCAGCACTTTCAAAAGAAATAAAAGATATAAAATCGGTTCTTATTTCGAAAATAACAAAAGATACGGGGGCAAGCACCTCATACAAACTGAATGCAATTAACGGTTCAAAAGAAATCAATGCAAGTATCGGAGAACTTATTGATAATGCCGTATCTTTATCAAATGCATTTAAAACGAAAACTAAAGAACAATTTCCCGAATTTATCAAAAAACTGGGACACAATAAATCTGTTTCAACAATATTGGGTTTAGGAATTACATCAGCACTTTGTATCTCTGTTCAGCCGATTAATCGAATGTTAACAAAAAAACGTACGGGAAATGACGGTTTTGTCGGTGTTGACAGTAAAGAAAACGATAATTCAAAAGAATTTAAAGTTATGAAGACGGCTGCAGGTGTAGGTTTCCCATTATTTGCAATAAGTACGATAGGATGTAAACCGAAAGACCTGCTTTCAAGTGTTCAATTTAACGGTAAAATACCAAGTTTAAACCAGTTTAAATTTGTTTACGGATTTACTATAAGTTCAAGACTTTTTGCTTCACGTGACGGAAATGAACTTAGAGAAAGTTTAATAAAAGATACTTTAGGTTTTTCTACATGGCTTTTATTCGGTGATTTTGTATCGAAACTGACATCAAGGGCAATTGGAGGAAAAGAGTTAATAAATAATCCCGTAGCACAGGACGGTTCTAAAAAAGGATTATCTTATGCTAAAGACTGGTTAATGAAAACTTCAGTGAAATCGTTTGAAGAAATACTTCTGCCGGCAGTGGAAAAATATCAAAAAGACGGAAAAACATTGAGTATAGCAGAATTATATAAAAATGCATCGCCGGAATTAAAATCAAAAGTTGCAAAAGTTGCAGGAGCACAGGTTGCAGGTTATTTATTCTCCGGTTTAGTTTTAGGACTGGGTATTGCTAAACTGAATATTATTATTACAAAGCATCTCCACGCACGAAACAAAGCCCATAATCAAATGAATAATGAGCTTAATACAAATTCAAATTTGCAATTGGATACAAAATATCTTTCTGAACTGGCACAAAAGACAAGTCCGATTTTTAAAGAATTTAATAAATAACTGAATTTAATTTATTGGTGTTTACTTTTATATTTTCTGTAATGAATATAAAAAACAGTATAACCGAATTGAACCAATAAATATTAATCTTGTAATAAATTCAGCGTGATAAATTTTTCGGACTGTTAAGTATACGGTCAATATGTTATAATACTTTTATTATGTACAACATTTTTATTTTTTGTACTTATATTGGCAATATTTATATTTGGTAGTATAAATGAATGAATTAGAAATTTTTTTGGAAATATCAGGTTATGCCGGAAGCAGATTTGACCTTGTCCAAGCAGGTGGCGGAAATTCATCGGTCAAATTGTCTGATGGAACAATGTATATAAAATCTTCGGGGATTTATTTGTCAGAAGTAACAGAAAACAGCGGTTTTTGTATAGTAAATAATAAAAAAATACTTGAAATTTTTGACAATAAAAAAATTTTTGAAGAAGAAGATAAGATAAAAAGAAATAAAATTGTGCAGGATTATATTTCACAATATAATTTAACAAAAAATAATAAGCCTTCCATTGAAACATTGATGCATTCGCTTCTAAAAAAGTATACACTACATACACATCCTATAGTTGTAAATATAATAACCTGTCGAAAAAATTGGAAGGAAGTGCTTTCTAATCTGTTCGGAGAAAATGTAATTTTTATTAATTATAATCCGCCGGGTATTGAATTGGCTTTAGAAATTAAAAAACATATTAAGAATAAACAATTTCAAATTATATTTTTACAAAACCACGGACTTGTTGTAACATCAGATAATAAAGAAGATATTAGAAATTTAACCGAATTTGTATTAAATAAAATTGAAACATATCTGCAAATAGATATGTCTAAATATAAAATTACGGAAGAAATTTCAAAATTCTATGATAATAAATATAATGTTTATTTATCTGAGGATATTTTGTTGAATAAAATGATTTCTTCGCCTTTTATTTCATCGCTTCCGTTTTGTCCCGATAAAATTGTATATTGCGGGGTAAAAGTCTTAAAATTAGGACAGAACCCTAAAAAAGATATACAAAAATATATAAATGAATATTCTGATATTCCTAAAGTAATAATTTATAAAGAACATTTATTTTTTGTCGCTAAAAATATAAAAAATGCAAAGGCAATGGAATCTGTATTAAAATTTCATGTCCTATCATTATCATTTAATTCAAATCAAGATATTAATTACTTACAAAATAATGAAATAAAATACATTATAAATATGGAAGAAGAAAAATACAGAAATTATATATAAGGAAATGACAAATTGAAAATAGTTATACCCATGGCAGGAACAGGGCAAAGATTTACAGATAAAGGATATATAACTCCAAAACCATTAATTAAAGTTGATGATAAACCTTTTATAGAGCATGTTGTAAAATTATTCCCGAATGAAGAAAATTTTATATTTATATGTAATTCAATCCATATACAAGAAACAAATTTAGAAGAAGTTTTAAATCGAATTGCTCCTAAATGTCAGATTGTTAAAATTTCTCCTCATAAAAAAGGCCCTGTTTATTCTGTTTGTCAAGTTGAAGATATGATTGATGATGATGAAGAAATCATTGTTAATTACTGTGATTTTGGAACTTATTGGAACTATAGTGACTTCTTATCTCGTACAAGAAAACAAAATTCAGATGGAGCTATTCCTGCTTATAAAGGTTTTCATCCGCACATGCTCGGTAAAATCAATTATGCTTTTATGCGTGAAAAAGACCGTATGTTAATTGAAATCAGAGAAAAGCTGCCGTTTACAAATAACAGAATGAATGAATTTGCTTCAAACGGAACTTATTATTTTAAAAAAGGAAAATACATAAAAAAATATTTTAATCAATTGATGAAGGAAAATATAAATTTCAACGGAGAATATTACGTAAGTATGGTTTATAATTTGCTTGTTCAAGACAATTTAAGTGTTTCTGTTTATGAAATTCAACACATGCTGCAATGGGGAACCCCTGAGGAGCTTGAAGAATATAAATACTGGTCTGATTATTTTAAAACATTAGTTTCTAAAAAAAAGAATACAAAAGTTTATAATGCCATAAAATTAATTCCGGCAGCAGGTGAAGGCATTCGATATAAAAATGCCGGTTTTAAATTACCTAAACCTTTAATTGAGATAAGCGGGAAACCAATGCTTATTCAGGCTGCAAATTCAATGCCGGATTGCAGTGAAAATATTTTTGTTTGCAAAGATGAACATTTAATACAATATCCGTTAGAACAAGAATTAAAAATTGCATATCCGAATGCAAAAATTAAAATTATAAAAGAATTAACAAAAGGACAGGCTTGCACTTGTGAAATCGGACTAAAGAATGAAGATGTAAATAAACCTTTATTTATTGGAGCTTGTGATAATTCTATGATATTGGATTATGATAAATTAGATAAATTAATTGAGCAATCTGATGTCTTAGCTTTTTCTTTCAGAAATAACTTTGTAACGGAAAGAAATCCGAATGCATACGGGTGGTTAAAAACAGATAATCAAAATAATATTATTGATGTAAGCGTAAAAATTCCAATATCAAATCATCCCGTCAAAGACCACGCAATTGTTGGAGCATTTTATTTTAAATCTGTTCAAATATTTTTAGATTGCCTTGAATATTTATATAAAAATAATATTAGGGTAAATAATGAATATTATGTTGACAGTTGTATTAAGGCTGCAATAGAATTAGGATTTATAACAAAAGTATTTGAAACTGACAAATATATAAGCTGGGGAATACCGGATGATTATAATACATTTGTTTATTATCAAAGTCTTTTCCATAAATTGAACGAGCATCCGTATTCATTGGAAAAAGATTTTACGGTGAATAAAAATAAAATTATTGAATTAGACAAAAAATACAGAACATTTAATCAAAAGTGAAACTATGAACAGTATAAAATTTTCAATAGTAATACCTTCTTTTAATGAAGAAAAAAATATACCTTTAATTTTAGAAAGATTTAAGCAGGTCATAAATCGTAATGACATAGAAGTTATAATTGTAGATAACGGTTCAACCGATAACAGTGAAAAAGTATTAAAAGAATTGCTTCCCCGATATACATTTGCCAAAATGTTGAAAATTGAAGAAAATAAAGGATATGGATATGGTATTATCAGAGGTTTGGAACAATCACAGGGCGATTATATCGGCTGGACACATGCAGATATGCAGACCGACCCTAATGATGTCATTAATGCAATAAAAATTATTGAACAAGAAAACATTAAAAAAGTTTTAGTAAAAGGAACAAGAAAAAAACGTGCATTATGTGATGAATTTTTTACATTCGGAATGGGATGTTTTGAATCATTATTAATGGGAAAATTTTTATGGGATATAAATGCACAGCCTAATATTTTTTCAAGAGAATTATTTGATAATTGGCAAAATCCGCCAAATGATTTTGCTTTGGATTTGTTTACTTTTTATATCGCAAAAAAATATCAGTATAAAATTATTCGTTTCCCCGTTTTATTTCCTAAAAGAATATATGGAACATCAAATTGGAATACGGGATTTAAATCAAAAATAAAATTTATTAAAAGAACTTTAAATTATAGTTTTAATTTAAAAAAAAGGCTAAAATAAATACGTCCGAACAAAAATTCACGATAATCCGAATGAAATGAGGTGTGAGTGAATTTTTGAGAGTGGCGACTTTAAAAAGTGAGCACATTGCCGGCGGGGTTGACACGGCGGCAAG
>CAJONH010000068.1 GCA_905235825.1 Candidatus Gastranaerophilales bacterium | reverse complement strand
TTCTTATATCCTTTAATAATAAAATATATTATTATAATACAACAAAAATTTAAGAAATGCCGTTTATTTACTTTTTATTTTATATTCACCGATTTGTAACATTACATTAATAATATTTGGTTATAAAACTATACATAAACTCTCTTTATATTTGAAATTACATTTGATTTATTATATTCTTTTTTATGTTAATTTCCGTTTAATTGTGAAAGGTTTCGTGATAGGCAAAATATGGAAGAAATTCTTTATAAAAATATTTATTTATTAGATTTAAGCAATATTGAATATATTCCCGAAATAATATACAAATTGAGTTCCGTTTTGGAACAGGAAGAAATACACGATAAGCAGATACATCTGAAATTGGGTAATGTAAACCTGAATGAAGCACAATTATTAAGTATAAAATCGCTTATAAGCGGTTTTGGTTCATCTCTGTATTCTCTTGATACAAAATCCCCATTTACGGAACAAGCAGCCGGTTCTTTAGGAATAAAAATTGTTGATACACCACAATTACAGGCAGAGATTATTAAAGAAACCGTTGACAAAATTGCAGAAACGGATAATTCAACAGAAACAGCTGCGGATGACAAAACAGAAACAGATACAGATACAGCAGAAGATAAATGTTCCGATGTTCCATCCCCTGAAAACTACAATGTTGAAAATACAAAAACAGAAATAACCGATGTTCAAAATAACGAACAGCCGAATGTTGAAATTCCCCCGCAAATTGAAATGCAAAACGATGAAACAATTCAATCATCTCCCGAATTTGAACAAAAAATTGAAGAAGAACAATTAATGTCGGTATTACAAAACTCTGATACTCCTGAAAATAACGGCGATATTTATGATGAATTAGATGTAATATTTAATTCAAATTCCATACCATCAAATGTTTTTAATGTAAAATCTTCCGAAAAATATGCGGAACGAGAGGAATTAACCGATATTGTCGTACCAAAAGATGAATATACAAAAGAAGATATTGAGATAGAAAACTTCCCGACAAAATATATAAAACAAACGATACGTTCGGGACAGGTTATAAATTACGAAGGAAATATAATAATTATAGGCGATTGCCACCCCGGCAGCGAAGTTAATGCGTTTGGAGATATAACGGTATGGGGAGTTTTAAGCGGTATTGCACATGCCGGTGCAAGAGGAAATGAAAAAGCAAGGGTCAGAGCACTTAAAATGAATGCCATACAATTAAGAATTGCCGACTGTTATTCAAGAAGACCGGACTCATTAAACACTATTTTTTTTGAAAAAACAAACTCCTTTACACCGGAGGAGGCAAGAATAATAAGCGGTGAAATTGTAGTATTTAAAATTAATGATTAAGGAGTGGATTTAGATGGCAGGGAAAGTTATTGTAATTACTTCCGGTAAAGGCGGTGTAGGCAAAACAACTACAAGTGCCAACATTGGAACCGCACTTGCTCAAAACGGACATAGTGTCGTTCTTGTTGATACGGATATCGGTCTTAGAAACTTGGATTTATTGCTTGGTTTGGAAAACAGAATAGTATATACACTTGTCGATGTAGTGGAAGAAAGATGCAAGTTAAAACAGGCTCTTGTTAGAGATAAGAAAAACCAAAATTTATGCCTTTTGGCAGCGGCACAAACAAGAGATAAATCATCAGTCAGTGCCGAACAGCTAAAAAAAATAACCGAAAAATTAAAAAAAGAATTTGACTATGTTATTGTAGATTGTCCTGCAGGTATTGAACAGGGATTTCAAACTGCCATAGCCGGAGCGTCTGAAGCAATTGTCGTTACAACACCCGAAATGTCTGCTGTTCGTGATGCGGACAGAATAATCGGGCTTCTTGAAGCCGCAGAAGGTATCGAAAGCTATAAACTGCTTATTAATCGTGTAAGACCAAATATGATTAAATCTAACGACATGATGAGTGTTGAAGATGTTGAAAATATTCTTTCCTGCCAAAAAATAGGAGTTATTCCCGAAGATACGGGAATTATCACTTCTACCAACAGAGGAGAACCCATTGTTAATAATGAAAAATCCTTGGCAGGCAGAGCATATATAAATGTAGCAAAAAGAATTAACGGTGAAGAAGTTCCTTTTCTAGATATAGATGAACCCAAAGACTTTGTCGGAAAAATTAAAAAATTTATATCCGGCTTGAAAAAACAAGGAAAGGAGTAATAATATGAAAACACTTTTTTCCGAACTTTACAATAAACTATTAGAGTTGTTCCGTACGGAAAAATCGGAAAATACAGGTGAATGTGCCGCAAACAGGCTTCAAGTTATTTTAATGCATGACAGAACAAAACTTGACCCTCTTATTATGAGTAAAATGAGAGAAGAACTTATTGACGTTTTCTCAAAGTACGTTGTTATTGATAAAGAAAAATTAGAAATAGATTTGAAAAATGAAGGTGATGCAGCTGCTTTAATGCTGAATATACCTATTGTAAGAGCTAAAACAGAAGAAGAACTTGAAGAATTACGTAAAAAACTTCAGGAAGAAGAACAAAAAGTACAAGATGACGACAATGAAGAAAATAAGTCTGACAATAATGAACAACAAGATGAACCAAAAGATACTATAGACGGTGAAGTTATTGTTGAAGAAGTTGATGATTCAAATGAAAGTATAAAAGAAGATGAAATTCAGGAAGATACAACAGAAAACGAAATTATTCAGGAATAATATTTAATCAAAAATACCTATATAAGTGGTAGTTTTCTATTAAAAACAAAAAAGCACTTAACTATAATGTTAAGTGCTTTTTGTTTAAAAAATTTATCTTATTCGGTATATGTTGCTTTAAATACTAATGCAGCACACACACCGCCGATTAAATTTGATAAAATTGTTAATAAAGCAAACTTAACGGTTATTATACCGAGCATAGAAACACCTACTGCTACGGCAGGATTAAATGCACCTGCACAAAGACTTCCGCCTACGGCAAAAGCACCTGTTAAAACCGTAAATCCGATTGCAAGCCCGTAATAAGAATTATTTGCATTGTTTTTTGTTGTAGCTGTCTGCAAAACAACATAACAAAGAGCAAATGTAAATAAAAATTCCGCAATTAATAAACCTTTTAAATCAAATAATGCAGGTTCTATAAGCATAATCGAATCTGCTGCCATAAAATTAAATATAACAACAGCTAAAACAGCACCTATTATTTGGGCAGCTGCGTACGGAAGAAATTGACAAGGTGATAATGCACCACGAATAACAGCCGCTAAAGATACTGCAGGATTGTAATGTCCTCCCGATATATGTCCTCCTGCATATACCATTACCATTAATACAGAAGCTATTGCAAGAGGGGCTATCACTCCTTCACTGCCTAAGAGTCCTGTACAGGCAACCGTTAATACCAAAAAAAATGTTCCTATTAACTCTACAAAGTATTTTTTAAAATTTTCTGCCATATCTACTCCTTTACTAAAAATACCAAATAGATTGTAACATTTTTTAATATATATGTAAAACCTAAAAATCTATATATTTACGACAAAACTTAAATTAAAAATTATTTATTGCGAATTTCCTGTATTTCCGTTTATAGCAAGACCCACTTTTGCACCTTCTTCAATTTCCTGATTATATGTTGTTTCTATTTTAGATGCATTTTCATAATTTTCTTCCGTATGAAGTTCAGAATTGTTAGCAGCTGTTTCTACCTCTGCATTTTCCTCTACAACCTGTTTAACTTCGTTGTGTACAATTTCTGCATCCTTTGATTTTTCGCTCACAAGTTCTTCCGGAGTATGTTCAACTTTTTCTTCCTCCGAGTCGGAAGAAATTTTCTGTACATATTGATTGTATGCAACTAACGGTTCATCAGATGCTCCTGTTCTTGTGTTATACATATTGTAGTATGCAAAATCCTCGCTGTTATAATGCATTGAATATGATACTACACCGTTTTCATCTTTTAGATTTTGTATGGTTATAACTCCGGGAACATTATTTAAATTTTTATAACTTTCCTCCAAAATACCTGTTTCACCATCTGAATTTTCATCAGTTTGTAAACTTTCTGAGGCCGGTGCTTTATCTTCCACAGGTACATTTGTTTCCTCGGAAGGTATTTCACTTTCAGTATCCGGTGTTATTTTTTTAGTTCTTCTGTCATTTTCATATAATTCATAATCTTCATCCGTATCAGGCATTTCATATTGTCTGTTTGATGATAATTGTATTTCATCTGTCGGTGTATCTGCCTGAACACCTAAATCAATTGTGTTGCTGTTTGTCGGAGTAAAATTAATATTTGCAGGTCGATTTTGCGTAAAAATAGTATTAGAAACTGGCTGCATTCTTTGAACAGCTCCTGCATTATTTTCACTTGGAATATTAGAATATACCGATTGAGTATTCCCCTGCCTGTGCATGGGAAATAATTTATTTAATGCCATATCATCTCTCTTAATATATACAACCCTTCAATAAATATAAAACAAATTAAAATAAAAAATTAACAAACAATTCGTATTTGTTTCATTTTTTTAAGAACAAAAAAATGCGGGAATTTTTTCCCGCTTATCTACGTAAAATATAGTTTTTTTATCATTATTTAAAAAAATATATGTCTGAATTATTGTGCACAAGCATATCCATATCTTCCTGAACCACAAACAGTACATATAGGATTAAATTTTTCTGGACAGGGATTACCTGATTGAGATAAATAATCACAATGTCCTCTACTCCTTGACATAAAATCCTCGCAAAAATAACCGCTCCTTCCATTTGTGCAGGTTACAAACCAATATGTTGTACAGGAAATATTGGTATCATTTTCTATGATATCGTTATATAATTTTGTTATTTGTTCCTGTGATAAATTTTCTATTGATGAATAATCCATGATTAAACCTTTCTTTTTTAATTAATTTACTTTTAAATACAAATCAATTTACCGAATTTTTTATTAAAATTCAGATTTCTTTTAAACCCCGAATACGGAGTAAATGTAAGTTCTTCAAAATATAATTTGTTTTGATATGTCATCCAATCAACACGTACAAATATAAAATCTTTTGATATTTGTTTTGATAAAACAAACGATTGTTTTATTAAGTCATCGGCAAATCTGCCCATATTTATATCACCTGTTGATAATGTATCATCTATTATATTTAATTTTTCATCATATAAAGTCGTTTGGTTATTTGTACCTTCATCAATTCTTACCGCAAGTTTTGGAATTCCATTAAAACAATAAACCTGTATTTCTTCTACATTTTTGTTAATATCATTTCTTAAAATAGGTTCAATTAATATTTTGGGTTCTATATATTTGTCATAGCGAGGAACAACGGCATTTGAAGTGCCGTGGTGATTCGGCTGACTTTT
>CAJONH010000067.1 GCA_905235825.1 Candidatus Gastranaerophilales bacterium | reverse complement strand
TTTCAAATTTGTAAGATGTGATTGGCTTGTATACAAGAATAAACTTTATTTTAACGAACTGACATTTACCCCGTATTCGGGATTTATGAAGTTCGATAAAAAGTGGAACAAAAAACTCGGCAGTTGGATAAATATTTAAAGGAGAATAATAATGAAATTTGATATCATAGAAAATTTAACCGAGCAAGAAGTACAACAACTATACGAAGATAGTCTTTTTTTAGCTTGTGCTTCGTGGGATAATGCATACGGCGGATATTGCAGCGGTTCAGCATCTGCAGGTGCCGTTAGCGATACAGTAGAATGTTATAATTTAGCTTTGGCAGATCATTATTCTGCTGTTTACGGATGTTATATTGAGCCGACTTGTATTCAAACGGGTCAAATGTGTAATTGGAGTAATGGAAATTATAGAACCTGGTGTTTATATTACGGCAGTCAAAGTAGAATTTGTGCAAGCAGAAGATAAACGGATAATTTTTTAAAATTTATATTTACGTAGTATTTTGCGGAATTATTGAAATTCCGCTTTTTTTTGTTTGATAAATTTAAAAACTTTAAATTTTTAACCCGCTTTCAGCATCAAAAAACATTACAGAGTTTGTGTTAAAGCTGAAAATATTTTCATTTTCTATTTTAATATCCGAATTTAATACGGCGGTACAGCTTGTATTGTTTACGTTAAAATATACGTTTTGAGAACCTCCGAGCATTTCAACAATATCAGTTTTGGCACTGAATTTAAAATTAGCATTTTCCTGATTAAAACTTTCTGGACGAATTCCTAAAATTATTTCTTTTTTACCTTCTAATGCCGATTTTTGCATTTCATTTAATTGAAACGCTTCATCATTTAATTTTAAATATCCGTTATCAATAATACAAGGAATAAAATTCATTGAAGGCGAACCTAAAAAACCTCCCACAAACCTGTTTACAGGTGAATTGTATACTTCATAAGGGGTTCCTGTCTGTTGAATAATGCCTGAATCTATAACGGCAATCCTGTCACCCATTGTCAGGGCTTCTGTTTGGTCGTGTGTAACATAAATAAACGTAGTTTGCAGTTTTTTATGTAACTTTTTTATTTCGGCACGCATTTGAACTCTTAATTTAGCATCAAGATTAGATAAAGGTTCATCCATTAAAAAAACTTTGGGGTTTCTTACAATTGCACGTCCTAAAGCGACTCTCTGCCTTTGACCACCTGAAAGCTGCTTTGGTTTTCTTTGTAAAAGTTCACTTAAATTTAAAATTTGAGCAGCTTCTTTTACTTTTGTATCAATGTCATTTTTTGACATTTTACGCATTTTTAAAGGAAATGCCATATTTTCATAAACACTCATGTGCGGATACAATGCATAATTTTGAAAAACAAATGCAATATCTCTGTCTTTAGGATGAATATCATTAACACATTTTCCGTCAATAAGTATTTCACCTTCCGTAATGTCTTCCAATCCTGCAATCATACGTAAAAGGGTAGATTTACCACAGCCGGAGGAACCCACAAGTACGAGAAATTCTTTATCGTTAACCGTTAAACTGACATTATCAATTATTTTCTTTTTATCATAAATTTTAACAACATTTTTTAATTCGACTTTTGCCATAATTATACTCCTACAGGTGCTTTATCAATAGGAACTATAAAAATAAACGAAACCTGATTTGCATATTGATTGCTAATCCACATTTCACCGTTTAATTTGTCAACAAATTTTTTGGTGCTTCCAAGTAAAAAACTTTGAAGCAGATATTTTTTTGAATTTTTATCAACTTGAATATAAGGGTCAAAAATATCAAGATTGTTGTATAAACTGCCGTCAATTCCTTTGCAGGCTATTTCCACCATTAAATAGGATTTTTCGTTAATTGTATTATCTATATCAAAACCTTTTGCGAGCAGAAATTCAGGAAAAGGATTTGATAAATTTATATTTATAGCACCTGTTTCAATAAGTTCGGCTGCATTTTCAAGCAGATTAGTCAAAATAATACCCATAACATTTTTGTCCGAATAACATGCGGTACCGGATAAATCAGAGGTATTAACCGAAAGTTTAATATCTTTATGAAACAGTTTTACTTTAAATTCATTTAAAACAACGGATAATAAAGCGGAAATATCAAAATTATTAAATTCAAATTTAAAAACTTCAGCTTCAATTTGAGATAATTCAACGAGTTTTTGAATAAAAAGTAAAAGCTCCGAAGAATTTGCATTCATGATTTCAAGATATTTTTTTTGTTTATCGTTTAACTCACCGCTTAAACCCGACAGCATAGCCTGAGAGAAGCCGACAACGGAATGCAGGGGAGAGGTTAAATAATTATCCATTTTAGCTAAAAGCATATTTTTAGTATGATTTAAAATTTTTTGACTTTGTTTTTCGGCAATCAGTTGATTTAATAAGGAATGATCTTGTGTATTATCTATAATGGTTAGAATATAACGTTTATTTTTTTTAGAAGAAACATCGGTAACTTTAACATCGGTAATTTTAGTATTTTGTTCTTCCGTAACAATTTTAAGAATTTGTTTAATATTTTCATCTTTATTTTTAATGATATTGTCAGAATTTATAATAAAATAATCATTAATATTTTTGCCTTTAATTCTGGAGGTTTCAAACAGTTTTTGAGCAGATTTATTAGCATAGCGGATTTTTCCCGTTTCATCAATGACAAGAACGGCCTCGGGTAAATAAGCGAGTATATTGTATTGTTTACTGAGTAAAAAACCAAATATAGACATTGAACATTCCTTCTAATTCCATAGAAGTATTTTATCATGGTAAAAGGAAAATTAAAATAAAAAGTGATTATAAATAACATTTTTTAAATTTGTTCTTGACAATGTATCATATCCTTTATATTATACAAAGAGAGATTTAATAAAATTGCCGGTGTAGCTCAATGGCAGAGCAACGGTTTTGTAAACCGTAGGTTGTAGGTTCGACTCCCATCACCGGCTATTTAAATCAAATTTGAACATTAAAAATATGGGTAGGTGGCCGAGTGGCTAAAGGCGACAGACTGTAAATCTGTTCACGAGAGTGTACGGTGGTTCGAATCCACCCCTGCCCAATTTATATTCAGTCCTAACGAGGACGACATGCCTTTGTGGCGCAGCAGGTAGCGCACTCCCTTGGTAAGGGAGAGGTCACGGGTTCAAGTCCCGTCAAAGGCTGATTTCAACGGTAAAAATAAAACAGACAATATTAAAAAAGAAGGAGTTTAAACTCATGGCACGTGAAAAGTTTGAAAGAACAAAACCGCACGTTAATATTGGTACCGTAGGACACGTAGACCACGGTAAAACAACATTAACTGCAGCAATTACATCTTGTATGGCAGCTGTTGGTAAGGCTCAAGCTAAAAGATTTGATGAAATCGACGCAGCTCCGGAAGAAAAAGCAAGAGGTATTACTATTTCTACAGCACACGTAGAATACGAAACAGATGCAAGACACTATGCACACGTTGACTGCCCCGGACACGCAGACTATGTAAAAAATATGATTACCGGTGCTGCTCAAATGGATGGTGCAATCCTCGTAATCGCTGCAACAGATGGGCCTATGCCTCAAACAAGAGAACATATATTACTTGCAAGACAGGTTGGTGTACCTAAGCTGGTTGTCTTCTTAAACAAATGTGATATGGTTGATGATGAAGAATTATTAGAACTCGTTGAAATGGAAGCCAGAGAATTACTTTCTAAATACGAATTTGACGGTGATAATACTCCGTTCATCAAAGGTTCAGCTCTTAAAGCTCTTGAAGCGGTTCAAGCTAATCCTACAATTACTCGTGGACAAGATAAATGGGTTGATAAAATTTGGGAACTTATGGATGCTGTTGACAGCTGGATTCCAACTCCCGATCGTCCTACGGATCAACCGTTCTTAATGCCTGTTGAAGACGTATTCTCTATCACAGGTCGTGGTAC
>CAJONH010000066.1 GCA_905235825.1 Candidatus Gastranaerophilales bacterium | reverse complement strand
TTAAGAGGTACGGTAACATTTTTCAAAGCACTGCTATACTTTTTAAAATCTTGTTTGTATAATTCTTCTGCTTGCTGTCTTGTTATTCCTTTACGCTTTTTATTTAACTGTTTTCAAAAATGGAATACGGTTAAAGAGATAATATTTTGCGGTATTTCCTCTGCATTGTTTTCTTATAATCGGTATTCCGAAAAGATAAATTCGGGAATTTTTACTGCAAAGACTGTTGTAATAAGGGTATTCTTTATAAAGAAAATTTTTAATTTTATCCGTGCAATCTGCCATTTTTTCGGATTGTTTATTTGTTGTATTATCCTGTGAATCTCTGTATAAAAGGAGTACATCTTTTAAGTTATGGAAAATAGTTTTATTAATTAATCTTGCCCAGAGCATATAATCTTCGCAAGGGGAATATTCTTCTTCCCATTGGAGATTATTTTCGGTAAGAACTGATTTTCTAATCATAGAACCGGAATGAACAATAACAAGCCCCATAATAACGAGTTCTTTTTTTATATCGGAATTTTCGCAAGGAAAATTTGTAGTTTTATTTGAGTTTATAGTGGTGTAATTACAGCCTACAACACCTGTTGATTTATGGTTATCAAGATATTGAGCTTGTTTTTCGAGTCTTAAAGGGAGTGATATATCATCGTGGTCAAATATTGCAATATATTCACCTTTGGCAATATTCAAAAGTTTGTTGCGTGAAGCTGATATTCCCATATTTTTATCATTTTTATAATATTTTATTCTCTCATCATTATATGATTTTACAATGCTATCAATTTCAATATTTTTAGGTGAATCGTTAAGCAGTATAAATTCAAAATCTTTGAAAGTTTGATTAAGAATTGACTCAATCATTTTTTTTAAATGCACGGGATTAGTATTATAAAGAGGTGTTAACACTGAAATTTTAGGATTTTCATTCATATTTTAAAAAAACCTTTTCATATATAAATATGAATTTATTATACAATAAAAGAAATTTATGATATAAATAAGAGATACGAGGTGAGAATGTCGAAAGTTTTGCGTAGAAAATTTACACGATTGGTTATTGCAATAATGATTGCAGTATCGGCTTTTGTTGTTCCGTATCTTTGTTCTCACGGAGTAATATCACTTCCGTCATTTACTCAATATCCTTATTTTAAGAACGGATTATTAATTCTTGCTTGGTTAATAGCAGGAGCAGGTGTAATAGGTCAATTTTTCAGAAATATAAAGCTGAAACAATTTTTTGACGAAAATACACTAATGACAATAGCGACTTTTGGAGCTATTCTGCTCGGTGATTTTGCTGAAGCAGTTGCAGTAATGGTTTTATATGAAATCGGTGAATATTTACAGACAAGTTCTGTAATGAAATCGGAAAAATCCATATCTGAAATTGTAAATATAAGGGCTGCTTATGCAAATGTTGAAAGGGACGGAAAAGTTGAAAAAGTTAAGCCCGACGGAGTTATGATTGGAGAGAATATAATTATAAAGCCCGGAGAGAGAATACCATTAGACGGAGTTGTAATAGCGGGTCAATCAACAATAAATGTTTCGCCGCTGACAGGTGAAAGTCTTCCCAGAGAGGTTAATGTTCGTGATTATGTTTTTTCGGGTTGTATTAATTTAACAGGTGTAATAAAAATAAAAACCGATAAATTTTATAATGATTGTGCCGTTAATAAGCTGATGAGTCTTGTTGAAACCGCACAAAAAAGTAAATCAAAAACCGAAAAATTTATAACAAGATTTGCGAAGATGTACACTCCGATAGTATTTTCCCTTGCAGTTTTATTGGTTATAGGCAGTATCATATATAACATTTATGTTTTTAATTTATGGCATTTCAATTTCAAAGCAGTTATTGAACATGCGTTAACATTCCTTGTAATAGCGTGTCCGTGTGCATTTGTTATATCCGTACCGCTTACGTTCTTTTCGGGAGTCGGTGCCGCTTCAAAGTGGGGAATACTGGTTAAAGGCAGTGAGTTCCTTGAAACTCTTTCAAATGTTAATACGGCGGTATTTGATAAGACGGGAACTTTAACCGCAGGAGTACACAAAGTTATAAGAGTATTTTTATCGAGTGATACAACAAGAGAGGAACTTGCAGAAGCTGTTTTGAAAGCCGAGGCGGCATCTAATCATCCGATAGCTGCTGCAATAAAAAAGGAATTTGGCGGTAAAGAAAATCAGGTTATAAAAAATTCAAACATCACGGAAATTGCGGGAAAAGGAATGTGGCTCGCCGAAAACGGAATGGAGATACTTGCAGGAAACAAAGAATTGATGCAGGATTATAATGTACCTATATTTGAACATAAACAGGACGGTACAAAAGTATATGTAGCAAAAAATAAGAAATATTTAGGCTGTATAGTAGTTTCGGATGAAATTAAACAGAGTGCAAAAATTTTAATTTCCAAACTTATTGATCTTGGTATAAAACCTGTAATGCTTACGGGAGATATAAAAGATAATGCTGAAGTTATTGCAAAATCGGCAGGTATAGATGAATGGTATGCGGGATTATTACCCGAAGATAAAGTAAAAAAACTTGAAACTATAATAAAACAAAATAAAAAAGATAAAAAGGTAATGTATACGGGCGACGGAATAAACGATGCTCCCGTAATAACAAGGGCAGATGTCGGAATAGCAATGGGGGCAATAGGTTCACAGTCTGCAATAGAAGCCTCCGACGTAGTTATAACCGATGATAATCTTGCGAAAGTTTATTTAATACTGAATATAGCAAAAAAGACAATGAGGACAGTAAAGCAAAATATTATACTGGCACTCGGGGTGAAAGTTTTATTTATGGTGCTGGCTGTATTCGGCTATATGCCTATATGGATTGCAATTTTTGCGGATACCGGAGTAACATTGCTTGCAGTTCTTAATTCTTTGAAAATTTTAAATATGAAAAATACTGAATTTTAATTAAAATTGATAAAATTCTTGCCCTATAAATATGATTGTTATAGAATAGAAACTTGGATAATAGTATCTTTATGAAAACTGGAATTGGAATTGGAATTGAAAAATGAAAGACAATAAATTACTCGCAACCCTTATTTTAAGCACCTTAACTGCAATGTCATTAGGAAGTGAAGAAGCTAATGCAGTTTCACATGTTGAAAATCCCGGCAATATTTCTTCAGGTTCTTATAACGGTTATTCCACGACAGGTGACGGCGGTGC
>CAJONH010000065.1 GCA_905235825.1 Candidatus Gastranaerophilales bacterium | reverse complement strand
CGGATGCAAGTGGCAATATATAATAAAAGACAAAGAAGCGTTTTTACAAAACAAACGATTGTTCGATATTGTAAAAAGAAACATGACGGGCTGGCTTCAACAGGATTACAGTTTTTGGAACGGGTTTGAAATGCAATACAAAACTGCAAAATTAAATCATAATGTCAATGTGCCTCGCAATGACAAATATATAGAACCCAAAATATTAATTGAACATTTAATGCGTGATGACTTAAATAATCCTGCAGAAGAAATTCATGTATATATTTTTAGCAATTTACCCAAATACGTGGTAAAACTTCACAAAGACAACAAAATAACAATTTGGGACGAAAATTTAAATTATGTAGATGATATTTTTTCAAAATTTGATATAAACATTTTCGAAAAGGCTGATGCAAATATTAAACGAACGATTGAATTATCTATAAAATTATGTAAGGGAATTAAATTTAAATTACTGCGTTTAGATTGGATGTTATACCAAAATAAAATATATTTTGAAGAATTTACGTTTACACCTCATTCCGGTTTTCATAATTTCAATAAAAATTGGAATGAACAACTCGGCGGCTTGCTTGATATAGGAGAATATTATGAATTTTGAGAGTATTGAAGGCTTAACTGAAAATGAAATTCTTAATCTTTATGATTTAGAAGTTGAATTAATAACATGTGGTTGTGCATGTGATAACACAGCATCAGGTTTTACCGAAGTTCTTGTAAACCGTTCTTGTTCAGGCTCTTACTATAGGAATGCCGCATCTTACGATTGTGATACTGCTTGTAAAAATTTTTGCAGAAGATATTCTTGTTCCTGTTTTTCTACAGACACCTATTATAACGATTTAAACGGTGTTTTGTGCCGTTAAGTCCGTATTATAGTATATAATTTATATTTTTCTATATTTACGTAGTAATTTTTGCGGATTTGTTTACAAATTCCGCTTTTTTTACCATAAAATAAAAAACTACCGAAATTATCGGTAGTTTTTATTTTGTTAAATATTTTTTATAATCTTCATTTAAGCAACACAGTATAAATTGTTTGCAACTTTATTACCGTATTTCATTTGTGCCTGCTGAGCATTATTTGTGCCGGCCAAATTAATATCTAAAGAGGAAATATCAGCACCAAAATCACCTACGAGTTCTTTTTCATTTAATGTTTTTTGATATTCTGTCTGACCGTTTTTTGTAACATTAACATCATAAGTTCCGTTGCTGTTTTCTTTAATTTGAGTTTTTCTTCCGTCTACAAAAGGTGCATCTATATAATTTCCGTTTTTTGTTTTATAAATTTCACCTGCTTTTTCTCCTGCATTACCAATTGTTCCGATAAATTCCATAAAAATTCTCCTTACCATTTATTACTTACTTACCTGTATATTACATAAAACATTTAGCAATAAGAAATTTCTTTATTTTTTCCTAATATTAAGTATTATAACAATTTAACTAAAATTTGTAATTTAAAAAAATACTTTTGTTTTATTATCAACATCAAAAATGAAAGGAGATTTATATGTCAGAAAAAAATGAAGTAACATTAATTATCGGAGCTGATGTTTCAAAAGTATTTCAAAAAGATGAATTTAGTTCGCTAAAAAAGTCAATCGCTGATTTAAGAGAAAAAAATAAAACTCTAATACCTCCGATACGCATAACAGATGAAATTGAAACAGATTCTAACTGTTATGAAATTCAAATTGACGGAGTTCAAAAATTAAAAAGTGCAGCTTCAACAGAAAATGAAGGTGCATTAATTGCTTCAATTTGTGATGATTTAAAAAGCGTTCTTATAGCTTAATAAAATCATAATCGTATGTATAAAAATGGAATTATTTTAAATAAATAATTCCGTTTTTATATTGTTGTATACTTTTATTTGTGTTTATGGCTTAATATAAGTATAAATATCAATAAAAAGGAATAAAATATGCAAGCAAGACGTGCAGCGAGAGAACTGGCATTAATACTGTTTTCTCAAATGGATATAATGCAAAATGCCCAGACCTGTGATTTTCAAGATATAGTTGTAAAATCGGTAAGAACTTTAACAAACAGTTCAATAGAAGATTTAAATGCCGTTTCAAAAGAAATACTGGCTATTAAAGGTTTTATCAGCAATTACGAAGCTAATCATCCCAAAAATCTGAAAAGACCGATTGAAGTTTCAGATAAGCCCGTAGAAATTCCAATGACGGATGAAATGCAGAAAAAATTGGATGATTTGCTTGATATTGCGGAAAGAACTATGCTTGCACTTGAAATAGCAGAAATGACAGCGTTAGAAGAAAATTCAGAAGTAAAAAAATATATTAAACGCATAACAAAAGATTTTATTGCTCATAAAAAAGAAATAGACGAGCAGATTAAGCAGCTTGCACAAGGATGGGATATAAACCGCCTTGTTAAAATGGATAAAGATATTCTTCGTATTGCAATTTGCGAACTTTTGTTTGTAAAAGCAGCACCTGTCAAGGTTGTTATTGATGAAGCCGTTGAACTCGCAAAAAAATATTCGACAGAAGACTCTGCTTCTTTTGTAAACGGAATTTTGGCTAAAGTTGTATTACAAAATGATTTAAAATAATTTCGGAAATTTTATGTTTAATTTTTTTAAAAAAGATAAAAATGAAAATAAAGAACAAGAAGAAAAAAAGCATTCTTTATGGAACTTTTCTTTTAACAGCTTAAAAAAAACAATAGAAAATACAACACAGAATTTAGTTGAAAATGTAACCTCTGCTATTGAAGAAGAAGAAGAATTTACCGATTATGTATTGGATGATATGGAAGACCTTTTAATTAAGGCTGATTTGGGTGTAAATCTTGCATCTTCAATTACCGATAAATTAAGAGAACAGACAAAAATAAAACCTTCGAGCGTAAAGCAGTTTCTAAAGGATGAATTTATAGAAATTTTAAGCAGTGCAGGTTCTTGTGATTTGCAATTTAATCCTAATGGTTTATCTGTTTATTTAATTACGGGTGTAAACGGAGCGGGTAAAACAACACTAATTGCAAAATTAGCAAATAATTTCAGGTTATCAGGTAAAAAAGTTTTATTGGCAGCAGGCGATACTTTTCGTGCGGCAGCGGAAGAACAGCTTGATATTTGGGCTAAACGTGCTCAAACCGATATTGTAAGAAAAGACGGTGCTGACTCGGCTGCCGTTGTTTTTGATGCGATAAAAAAAGCACAACATGAAAATTATGATGTACTTTTAATTGATACGGCAGGAAGATTACACAATAAACGCAATTTAATGGAAGAATTAAATAAAGTTAAATCGGTTATAGATAAATTGGCTCCGAATTGCCTTATGGAAAGTATTTTGGTGCTGGATGCAAATACGGGGCAAAATGGCTTGAGTCAGGCAAAAATGTTTTCGGAAGCAGTACATTTAACCTCGGCAGCTCTTACAAAACTCGACGGAAGTGCAAAAGGCGGTATAATTATAGCTATAGCAAAAGAATTAAAACTTCCCGTAAAATTAATAGGTGTAGGTGAAAAAATTGACGATTTAAAACTTTTCAACCCTAATGATTTTATTAATGCCCTTTTTGAGAAAAAATAAAAATTAAAAAATATTTATTATAAAATCTGAAAAAAGGAATTAAAAAATAAAATTTTCTAATTCCTTTTTTTTAACTTATTAAAAACAATTTAAACTAGCTCTCAACGGATGCGGTTTCTTCTCCAATATTAGCTTCGACAGCGGCATCTGTTCTTATTGATGCATTTTTAGAAGATGAAATTTGTTTTTTCTTGAATTTATCGACTTGTCTGCTTAATTTGTCAGCAACAAGGTCAATACTTGCATACATTGTTTCTGCACTTTCTTCTGCCTTAACCGAACCTGAAACAAACTTACAAATAACCTCCGCAGTATGTCCTTGCGATACGGAAGGATTTTTTATTACATTAAGAACAACTTCTATAGATTGAATTTGATCATAATGATTCATAACCTTTCCTATTTTTTCTTCTGCATAAGCACGGATAGCATCCGTAATTTCAATGTTGCGACCTGTAACAGTAATACGCATGTAGTTTTGCCTCCATAAAATATCTACTATGATATT
>CAJONH010000064.1 GCA_905235825.1 Candidatus Gastranaerophilales bacterium | reverse complement strand
TTTTGTTTTCAGCGACATCGTCGCTTTCAACAAAAGCACTACAGCCTCAGCAAATTTTTCGCTTATCGTGAATTTTTGTTCGGACGTCTTTTAATTATCAATTGTTATTTTATTTTCCGATACAAAAATTTTCAAATATATTATTTAAAATTTCATCTGTTATAACTTCGCCTGAAATTTCCGAAATATGCATTAATGCTGATTTTATATCTATTGAAATAAGGTCTTGAATTTCATTGTTACGGGTGGCAGTTAGTGCATTAATAAGCGAGTTCTTTGTATTTTCAAGAGCCTTTTGTTGTCTTTGATTTGTGATAAATTCAATTTCCGTCAAATTCTGAACCATAATTTTATTTTTAATTTTATCTTTTAATTTTTCAAGATTTTCACCTGTTTTAAGCGATATACAAACTGCATTTTCATCTCTTTTATCGGTTAAATCACATTTTGTTGCTGCTTTTATATGATTTTTATTTTTTATTGTTCGATAAATTTCTTCATCTTCTTTTGTAAATCCCTCATTCAAATCATACAAGAAAAGAACTACATCGGCATCCTGAACATATTTTTTGGAATAATCTATACCTATAGCTTCAACTTTATTTAAGTTTTCATCTTCTCTAATACCAGCTGTATCGATAATAGTTGCAGAAATACCGTCTATGTCAATAGTTTCCTGTATAACATCACGGGTTGTACCTGCAATATCAGTAACAATAGCCCTTTCTAAATTTAGGAGTGAGTTAAAAAGTGAAGACTTACCAACATTAGGTCTGCCTGCAAGAACGATTTTTATACCTTGTCTAAAAATATTTGAGCTGTTTGAAAAACTTAAAATGTAATTAATTTTAGAAATAATACCTTCTATGGTTTGTTCAATGTACGAATATTCGGGTTCGGCTACATCTTCAGGAAAATCAACAGCTGCAATTATTCTTGAAAGTAAATCTGTTATTTCAGTCTTTATTTTATCTGTTTCGGAGGATAACTTACCAAAAAGATTTTTAGCACTTTTTTCAGCAAATTTTTCACTTTTAGCATGTATTAAATCAAGAACTGCTTCCGCTTGTGATAAATCTATTTTATGATTTAAAAAAGCACGTTTTGTATATTCTCCTTTTTCAGCATATCTTGCACCTTCTCTGACAGTTAAATCAAGGATTTTTTTTGTTATATAAATTCCGCCGTGGCATTGAATTTCAATAACGTCTTCACCTGTATAACTGTTTGGTGCTTTAAATGGAAGAACTATAACATCATCTAATTTATCTCCGCTATCAATTATATTTCCGTGATAAATTCTGCCGGCAGTTAGATTTTTAACGGAAAAAATTTTATTTATAATATTAAATGCCTTTTCACCGGAAATTCTGATAATACTTACACCGCCATTTCCGATAGGTGTTGCTATTGCAGTAATTGTTTCTGATAAATAGTTCATAATTTCAATAATATGGATTTTTAAACAAAAGATATAATTATTATAACTAAAAAATACAAATTTATCGTCTGCATTTTTTATTTGTTTTTAAAGTTGCGGGCTGGTTTGACACGGCGAAATTCCGGTCGGCTTGCGATGAGCACGGCTGAAAGCCGGAAAGCGAACAGAACGAGCCGACAAGTGCAAATCACTGAAAGGCTCACTCTGTGTGCGTAAAGGAATGTCAAGACAAGCCGAGCAGGGCAAAGGCTCTTTTAACGCAAATTGTGTCAAAAAAGTCATTTTAAGTTTTCTTGATATTTTTCTTGAGATTTTTTCAAGAGAACCCGACAAGGGTGTGAGTAAAATTTTGTTCGGACGTAATTATACTATTACATCCGTATATTTTTTGTCTTTTTCAGGTTCACGCAAGACTCCGGCATAATAATCCAGCCTGTCAGTGAGCTTTGAATGCAGACCTTTTGATTTTAATGCCTTACTTAATGCATCTGGAAAGTTTAATCCTTTACCATGTGTTAAATTTTCATAATAATCCTTTTTATAGTCGCTGCCTGCTCTATATTCCCAATTTCCCTTTATTTCATCGGGATTATTAATTCTTCTGTCCGAGCCTAAAATATCAGGCAGTGTTGCAAACTGATTTTTTGTTGTAAATAACTCTGCAAATGCTGCATCAGTCCAGTTATTAATGTTATTTTGAAGTTCATCCGAATTTAATTTTAAATCATCAGCTAAATGCCATGCTCTCGGATTTTTATATGTATCAAACTGAGAAATAAGGCTTTCATCATCGTGAGTTCCGGGGCCGATTATATAATCTCCCGATTTCAGATTTTGTTGTTTACTATAGCCTTGCGACTCATAAAATTTTACTCTGCCCCAGTTATGTTTACCGTATTTTGTAATATGTATAAATTTTACACCTGTATTTTTTACTGTATCAAGAGATGCTTCCGAGTTTCCGCCAAGCATTTCGAGAAATATTTTATCAAGAGGAAAATTATTTTTTTGTGCCGTTTCAAAAACAATACCTTTTATAATTTTATCACCCATGTGTGGCTGCCTGTCATCATTTATAGGACAGCCTAATTTATGTCCTTTTAAATCGTATACATCATGCCCGTCTTTTTTTAGGGGAGTAAGCAGCATAGGATTAATCAACTGCCATGCGGCATCAATTCTTATGCCGTCATATCTTTTAAAAAATATGTCAAATTTCTCACGTAATAACTCTCCGGCTTCACCGTCAATTTTATTAAAATCAATAGCAGGCGACCAACAGGAGTATTCGCCGCTTTCAAGCTGACAGCCAAACTCTAAATTTTCATCAAACGCACTTTTGTGAGTCCATACATCTTTTTGTGAAAAACCTATTAGACAGTCGCCATATACTTGTATACCCTTTTCGTTAAACTTATTTTTTGATTCTTTTTGTTCTTTATCGGCAATAAATTGTACAAATTCTTCAAAGTCTACAATATTTCTTCCTTCTTCATCTTCTACCTGTTCTAATTGTTTAATTATTTCAATATTACCTTCTTTTGTTGCAAATACATTTTGCTCATCTTTATCCCATTCAAGCATGTTTCTGTTATTGTTTTTAACTGCCATTGCTTCAAATAAAGCATCTTTTTTAAGCCAATGCTCATTTTCTTTTTTAAAATTTTTAAAATCAGTCTTTATTTGTGAATTTTCATCCAATAATTTAAAATTATCGTATGCTTTTTTAAGCATGGAAATTTGTCCGTCTTCAGAGAAAACATTATGATAATCAACAATTGTATCATCAATATTTTTATTCATAAACGGTGCATTCAAATCTTCTTCTTTTAATATATTTCCATATTCTTTTTCCGTTAATTTATTTAAATCTATAATATGCATACCAAGCGAAAAGCTGGTTCCCGAATATGGAGAATGAACAGAATCGGAAATCTGCCCCTGTGGCTGCAATTGTATTGAATTTACACCGAACGTATTTTTTAAAAACACCGCCATTTTTTGAGCATCGTTGGAAAAACTTGTTCCTATACCTGTATCGTGGGACTTTTGAGGAAGACTGAAATCAAAAACCGTTGCCATTGTAATATCTGTTCCAAGCTCTTTTTTGGCTTCCTGTTCCAGATTTGAAAGTTCTTTTTCCTCATGCTTTGTAAGTGTCCTGCCAAAGGACATGTTGCTTTGAATTGCAGAAATTTGCATTATTTACTCCTCTCATTAAGATGCACTGTTTTAAATTCCGTAAAAAAAAATTTTGTCAGTTATAGAAATAATTATTAAGTTTTTTATCATTTTAAGGCAATTAAATTTAATGAAAAGTTTTTATATATATATAATTTACGGGGAAGACAAGACGATGAATGATTTTAGGGCTTTTGCTCTCAATTCCGATGAGAAATCGGAACAAAATTTGCTAAATAATAAATCCGGAATTTCAAATACGTACATAAATTCCAAAATCAGCGGCAGCTTTAATAATGTTGAATATAAACTTAACGAACAAGCCATTTCAATTTCTTACGCAAAAAAATATATTGGACAAATTAATAATAAAAAAACTGAATATATTATTAATCCTGAAAAAGATAAGCATCATAAAGGGAAAATACAAGGATATATCGGTCAAGATAATGTAAACTTAATTGTAATGTCTGATTTATTCGGTAAAAAAACTTTATCAGGATTATATAAAGACGGAAGAATTGAATTAACTGTTTCAAAAAATCTTTTTGGTATTCGTATTGAAGGTAAAAATACAGATGTTAATATAAAAAAGAATTTCTTTTCATTAAATAAATCAATCGAAGGGAAATTTGAATATGATAATGAAATTATGCCTCTAATTCTTTCCTACATAAAATATTCGGAAGACATAAGAAAAGAAGCAGCATAAGAATTAGGAATTTAAACTATAAAAGCGGGTCTTTATTAATAATTTGCGAAATATATAAAAAAGTAGTAGAATTGAGTATGACATAATGGCAGAATTTTTATATGCATGCAAAAATACAGGACTACATTGATATAATAGAAAAGGTAGCAAGGGTAGAACATAAGCGTATTCCATCTCACATGGTTGATTATGATGAACTTGTGAGTATCGGCATTATTGCAATTCAAGTAATGATAAAAGATAAGACGGATGAACAGCTTGCCCGCTACAATAATGCATATATTGCTACGGCTGTCCGATGGGCAATCAGAAATGAACTCAGAAACAGATATAAATGGTATTCTTTAAAACATACAAATAAAGATGAAGATGGCGGGGAAACATCTGTCGTTAATGAAGGAGAAGAAGGTTCAGAAGACGGAGAAAATTCAATCAATCCCGGAAAAGTAAGAGAAGCTATTTATGAAACTATTCTTTCTATTGATAGTTTGGCGGCAGCAGCTTCCGATAACGATTCGCCATTTGATTTTATTAAAGATACTTCTGCACTGCCGGATGAAAAAGCCGAAATTGCCGAACTTGGCAGAGTAATCAGGGAAGCTATTGCAAAACTCCCGCAAAAAGAAAGAATTATTATAGAATACAGATTTTATCGTAATATGCAGGTAAAAGAAATTGCTCAGCAGATAGGTCTTTCTTCATCAAGAATTACAAGAATTATTCAGGCTTCTTTAAATACAATTCGAGAATATTTAAACAAGCGTGAACATTATGACTATTAATAAATTTTTAATTTGTTAAATTCCTGATTATAAAAAAAATCCAAATTAATATAATTTGGACAGTTAAACAAAAAGGAAATTAAAAAAATCAATTCCGATATCCTATTCCTGCTCTGTAACCTGATACGGTATACATAATAGGCAGTGCCGGTTCTATCCATTTTAATCCGGAAAGCAATGAAACTGTTGCAATATCGTCTGTATGTAATCCTATATCCAATATTTCCGGAGTCCGTTCTTTGAATTCTTTATTTTTTTTATTATAATTGTGCTTTTTGCAGTCCCTTAAAATTAAAATATCATCATATTTTTTATTGTTTTCTTTTTTATTGAACACTTTATTACAAACAGGGTCTATTATATTTTTTCCTATAAAATTGGCAATTTTACTTCCACCGAGAATTCCTGTAGTAATTATTCCTGCTGTCATACCTATTGCTCTTGCAGCTTTAGACGTAATCCCCTCATGTTCCAAAATGCCTAAAGCAGCACCGGCTCCTACATTACACATAAATATATTTGCCAAATATTGATACGAACCTTCTTTTATTTTATTTGGAATTTTTTCTTCCCAATTACTATCATCAGTAACTTTATCGGCAATAATTCCCCCCGTAATACCACCTGCAACAGGAACTGCACCAAGTACGGACAAATACCCTATTTCCGAAAAAATATCCTTTGCTGTGATATTTTGAGGTGATGGTATTAATTTTTCAAGAAATTCTTGACCGCTTTTTTTATCTGAAAGATTTTCAAATACTGTCTTAACTTCTTTCGGATTTAATATTTTATCTTTACTTTTATTTAATATTTTTTTTGTTTTTTTATAAATATTATTTGACGCAATAAATTCATCAACAATATTTTTTCCGTTTTCTTTTAGAGTATTCAATGAAGGAGGAAGCTCTCTTTTGGTAATTGCAGAAGCAATTTTGGGTGCCAAAACCGCACTTGCAGATGCAATACCAAGAGTAATACCGGTTTTTAATGCCGTATTTATTTTTTCTTCTTTTGGTGCTTTATGCGTATTATATGCAGTATATGCTGCTGTTGTTCCGGCTAAAACGGCAGGTACCGCCTTTTGAAACTTAGCTACCAATATCGGCTGGTCTAAAAATTTTCCCAATACTTGAAGGTTATTCATAGTTCGCTATTTAATGTTTCCTTTCTTAAAATCTTTTATAAATTTCTCATTTTCTTTGCAATATGTAAGAAAATTTTTTATTCTGTCAAAAACTTCACTATTAATTATATGCTCGATTTTACAGGCATTATCTTCAGAGGTTTCACGGTCAAATCCCAATACATCTTCAAACAGTGCAGTAAGTGTATTATGCTTATCTATAACCTCTTTTGCTTTTTTTAATCCTTCGGGAGTTATTGTTATTCCTTTATGACCTTCATATACAATAAGTTTTTTTTCCGAAAGCCGTGCTAATGCCTCAGACACAGATGCTCTTGAAATATTCAGTTTTTTTGCAATTTCAACAGCTTTTACACTTTGACTGGTTTCAAGTAAATTACAAATTAACTCAAGATAATCTTCTAAACTTGCACTTAAATTTTCAACAGTCACAATTTGCTCCTTTTTTGTACATTTTAATTGTAAGTCAAACCTAACACCTTGTCAAGCATACCTAACAAATTAAATATTTATAATTATCGAAATTCACACGTTGAAAATCAAGATATTTTCAATGTAAAGCCTTATCTGCCTATATTTTTATCCGGTGTAATATTTAAAATTCTTGCACATTGAATAGCTACTTCTCGAAAAACAGGAGCTGCGACGGTATTACCCCAGACAGGCCCGCCTGCACTTGCCGAATCTACTACAACATAGATTAAAACCTGAGGATCCGTTGCAGGAAAATACCCTATAACAGAACCAATTAAAGAATTAGAATATCCCTTGCCGTTTTCTAAAGGTTTTCTTGATGTTCCGGTTTTTGCCGCTACATAATAACGATCTAAGTTTACGGGAGATTTAGTATTTGCAATACTTTGAGCAAGCAGTGCTGTAACATTTTGTGCCGTTTGGGGACTTAATGCACGAATTTTACGAACTTTTTGAGCTTCCTCCTCCGGAGAATACTTTATTACATGCGGAGTTATCCTTAGTCCGTTATTAGCCAATGCACTTACGGCACTAACCATTTGAATTGAAGTAACAGATGCACCATAGCCGTATCCCATACTGGCCTGCCTTGATTTATCCCACTTAAAAGGTTTAGGAAGTAATCCGGAAGATTCTCCGTTTAAATCAATACCTGTTTTTCGCCCTATTCCCAGTCTTGATAATATATTATAAAATTCCCCCGGTGCCATCATTAAAGCTATATTTGCACTACCAACATTACTTGAATGCTCAAAAAGATAAACAAGACTAATCATACCCGGATTTGGTCTTTTCTGATAATCATAATTTTGAACTTCCCAACTTCCGAGTTTCATTTTACCCGTATCTAAAACTTTTGAATTTGCGTTTATTTTACCGCTTTCTATACCGGCTGCAACAGTCAGCGTCTTAAATGTAGACCCCGGAGGATATACATCAGATAATGTCCAATTTTTTAAAGTAATAGCCGAGGCTTTTTTGTAATTATTCGGATTATAACTCGGATATACAGCATATCCAAGAATTTCACCGTTTTTAGGATTCATTACAATAACAGTTCCTCTCAATGCTTGTTTTTCTTTAATCATTTTTTTTAATTCGATTTCGCAAATATGCTGTATTGCTGAATTTATAGTAAGAACAACTGTTTCACCCATTTGCGGGGTAGTTGCAAGTACAGGATCCGTTTCCGCATCATAAATAATATCACCTCTGGGAGTTCTTTGAATTGCAACATTACTGTCTTTATGTGCCAATTTATCTTTTGCCGTAAGTTCAACCCCTGATGCCGTATCTGCATCAGGATTATAGTAGCCTATTACGTGTGCTGCCAATTCATCCTGAGGATATACCCTTTCATTTTTTTTATCAAGACTGATTTCTCTAAGTCCTAATTTTCTGATTTTTTCGGCAGTTTCTCTATCTACATCTTTTTTTAAAAGTATAACTACAGCCCCTTTTTTTATTTGATTTATTATTGCTTTTTTATCTGTTTTTAAGAGGGGTGCAAGTTTTTCTGCCAGTTCCTCCGGTGTATTATCAAAATATTCTCTATGAGCGTATACATTGTAAGAAGCCTGATCAACAGCAAGTCTAAGACCGTTTCTATCGGTAATTTGCCCCCGCATCACAAAACTCCGGCCGTATCTTTGATTTAAAGCTCTTTGCCTGTAATGCCTTATATCTGCTATTTGAAGTAAAAATAAATATATTATTACGGAAAGAAAAACAGCCAGCATAAGCATGTGAGCAATTTTTATACGCCGTTCGGCGAGTTTTATTTTACTTTCCTTAATTTCCTTCATTACAAACAATCCATAAGGCTTTAAAAACTAATAGCCCATTGACCAATTATACCTTATAGGAACAGACTCTGTTTTTGGTTCTGTAACTGTATAAACGGCAGGAATTTCTATTATTTTTTTAGCCGTATTTAATGTCGAATTATTTTTTATAAAAGCATCAACTTTATTAAATGAATGTAAATTATCCAGCTTATTTTGGAGTTCAATATTTTCATTAGCCAGAGCAGCAATATCTCTGCCTATATTATTCATTGTTTTTTCATCATCTGATACAAAATAGTAACTTACCAATGAGAGCATAACAAGTACTAAAAGTACAACTCCCAAAAACTTATTGAATTTTTCCATTAAGGATCTTGCATATACATATTTAGGGAAATTGCCATAAACAACAGGACTGCTTACAGGTCTTAAATTCTGCTTATCATTATATGCTGTATCTATATATTTTATTGAACTCCTGCCCAATTCATTACCTCTCTTACGATTATTTATTTATTCTTCTTACCGATCTTAGTTTTGCCGATCTTGACGGCGGATTAATCCTTACTTCTTCTTCACTTGCAGTTAACGGTTTTTTGTTAATTACCTCTAATATAGGCTGATTAGCCCTTCTCCCGTTGCCCCCAAGTTCATCACCCCATTCTTTTGAATACTCTCTGAATATATTTTTTACAATTCTATCTTCTAATGAATGGAATGTTACTACTGATAGTATAGCACCATCAGATAATAATGTAAGCACTTCATTTAATGTATTTTTAATATTGTTAAGTTCATTATTAACTTCTATCCTTACAGCCTGAAAAATTCTTGTTGCAGGATGAATTTTTGATTTTATTCTCGGAGCTGCTTCTAATACAATATTAACAAGCTCTTGAGTCGTTTCTATTTTATTTATTTTTCTTGTTTCAACAATTTTTTTTGCTATTCTTTTTGAAAATCTTTCTTCGCCATATTCACTGAAAATACGAACCAAATCAGCTTCTTTATAAGAGTTGATTACGTCATAAGCTGAGAAATCACTGTCTTGATTAAATCTCATATCAAGACGTGAATTTTTTAAAAAGCTGAAACCTCTTTCAGAAGAAGTCAACTGGGGAGTAGATGCACCTAAATCAAAAACAATTCCGCCTGTTATTTCTTTTATTTTATTTTCATCTAAATATTTCTTAATGTTAGTGTAAGAATCGTTAACAATCGTTAAATTTTTGTAATCTTTTAATTTTTCACTTGCTGCTTTTATTGCATCTTTATCTACGTCAAACGAAATGAGTCTGCCTTCAGGCGAAATTTTTTGCAATATTAATTCACTATATCCGCCTGCACCAAGAGTTGCATCAATATATAATTTACCTTTTCGGCATTCAAGTGAATTTACGGCTTCGTGTAACATAACAGGGAAATGTTTAAACTCAGACATTTTTATTCCTACTCAATCTGTGCAAGTTTTTCAAGTTTTAACTTTTGGTCATGAGCCATTAATAAGCCGATAAGTTCATCAAGGTCACCGTCTATAACCGTCCACACATTTAAATTTTGTCCTATTCGATGGTCGGTTAAACGTCCCTGCGGGAAATTATAAGTTCTTATTCGTTCGGATCTGTCACCCGTTCCAACCTGAGAACGTCTTAAATCTGTAACTTCTTTCATCTGCTTTTGGACTTCTATATCATATAATTTTGCTTTTAAAATTTGAAGGGCTCTTTCTTTATTTTGAAGCTGAGAACGTTCTTCCGTGCAGAAAATCATAATACCGGTCGGTTTATGGAATACTCTTGCGGCGGTTTCAACTTTATTTACGTTCTGACCGCCTGCACCTCCCGAACGTGCCGTTGATATTTCAATATCATTCATATTTAATTCGACTTCCACGTCATCAACTTCCGGCATTACTGCAACTGTAGCGGTTGAAGTATGAACTCTGCCCTGAGATTCTGTTGCGGGAACTCTTTGAACACGGTGTACTCCCGATTCGTATTTCAATTTTGAATAAATGCTGTCACCTTTAATTGAAATAATAACTTCGGCAACACCTCCTGCTTCGCAGTCTGTTTTACTTAATATTTGTGTCTGCCAGCCCTGTTTATCAGCATATTTCATATACATTCTCATTAAATCGCCGGCAAAAATGTTTGCCTCATCACCGCCTGCCCCGCCTCTTATTTCAAGCATAATATCTTTATCATCCATAGGATCACGAGGAAGAAGCAAGATTCTCATTCTTTCTTCAAGTTCTGTCATTTTCTTTTCGTTTGAATCAATTTCATCATGCAGAAAGGCTCTCATTGTTTCATCATTCTCGCTTTTAAGCATTTCTTTTGCATCATTAACAGCCTGCTCGGAATCTTTCCATTTATGATATACTTCGACCGTTTCTTCCATTGCTTTTCTTTGTTTTGAGAGTGCTTTAAAACGATTATAATCTTGTATTACTTCAGGATTGGAAAGTATTTGACCTAATTCCGTGTATTTACTTTCTATTTGAAGTATTTTATCCATCATTTCCTGCATAATAGTTCTTCCTTTTTAGGCATTTTTCCGCATGATTTATCTTCATCGCAAAATCCTAAACATTCGCATTTCGGCACCAAATAATCTTTTAACCAGGGTTCTTCTTTTGTTAATTCCTCGCACATTCTTTTAACGAGTATTCTTATTTCTTTTTGAGCTCTTGAACAAAGCCTCAGATTAGCGAGATGAATTAATTCTCTAAGATTAAGACTTGCAACCATTGATGTAGAAGCTGCATTAGGCAGAACTGCTCTGGCATCTTCCGGCGGTATTCCGTTTTCTGTAAGTTCTATATAAAATTCCGAAATCTTTCCCATAAACTCATCAAATTTTTGCTTTAATTCGACGTTACTGTTAATGGTATCGGGAATCAGGTAATCAAATTGCCCTTTTTCTTTAACGTATCTTTGAGATTTTTGCGAAAAAGACATGTGTCTGTGTCTTACAAGCTGATGAGAACATGCTCTTGAAATATTATTGATTGCAAAACTCACCTGAATATGTTCTATAGTGCTGTAATGCCCTGATGAAATAACTCTATTTATAAGTTTAAGCATTTTTTCTTCATCTTTTGCAGCATCGCACTCATAAATATTTAACGGAGAGTCTGCACTATAACATGTTCTGCAGGCTGTATATACCGTTCTAAGCATATTATCGGGTTTGGATATTAATTTTACTTCTGCATATCTGTCTTTTGTTATCATAAGCTAATCCCCAATTTCAATAATTCAGCACTAAAACAGGTATAAAACATAAAAAAGCCGTGCGAAAGCACAGCTTCTTTTTATTTCTTTTGATAACGTTTTTTGAATTTTTCAATACGACCTTCCGTATCAACAATCTTTTGATTGCCTGTATAAAAAGGATGGCAGTTATTGCAAATTTCAACCGTTATATCATCAAGAACGGAACCGGTTTCGATTTCGTTGCCGCATACACATTTTATAACAGTTTTTTTGTACTCGGGATGTATTTCTTTTTTCATTTTATTAACCTCTATCTTTTATATCAGCTATTAAATTATAAACACCTAAAAATTTAATATCAAGCAGGATTATAATTTTTATTCCGATATTTTACATTTTCAATTACATGAAAATATGAAAAATAAAAAATTTGCCAAACTAAATGCAAACTATTACTTATCTAATCTGGTTTCGCACTCTGCCGCCGTGTCATCCCCGCCGGCAAAGTGCTCACTTTTTAAAGTCACCACTCCCAAATTTCGT
>CAJONH010000063.1 GCA_905235825.1 Candidatus Gastranaerophilales bacterium | reverse complement strand
TAATTAATTTTGATTAAGAAAACGAAAAAAGCAAATCAGGTAAAGATGATTTTTCTCCGCAAATCGGTAAAAGTTTAAATTTTATTGTATCGTTTTTGATTTTAATATTGTATTACAATATTAAATAATATCAATATTTAGACTTAAGTTATTATATAAAAATAAGATTTTTACTAATTACGAAAAAAAGACTTTAAAAATTTTTATTTATGTAATAGAATAATAGGGAAATCAAACAAAAGAGTTGGGATACTCTGCCAACTCAGAAGCAAGCAAAGTTGCTTTTGATGAGAGGTAGCACCGTAGGTGTACTACAAAATGAAAACTAAATATAAATATCGGGATGTAGTGCAGCTTGACTCTGCCGAACAAAAAGCCAACCAAAGTTGGGTTTTTGTGAGAGGTAGCACCGTAGGTGCACTACAAAATGAAAACTAAATATAAATATCGGGATGTAGCGCAGCTTGGTAGCGCACCGTGTTCGGGTCGCGGGGGTCGCAAGTTCGAATCTTGTCATCCCGATATTTTATCTAAAAGGGTTAGCAAAATGGCTAACCCTTTTATGTTATTATTTTGTAATTATATTTTAACGGACTATATTTTATGTAATTTAACTGGACAAAACGATTTTGTACGCTTCAAGTGATTTTTAGGCTAAAACCGGCTGTGTGTTTGACAAATAGCGGTAGGAAGTGTCCCAAAATACTCACATCCTCCCTGTCTTGAAAAAGCTTTGCACTCACGGAGTTTCGCCTTATGCACAATTGTGCAGTCGGCTCTTTCTGTTCACTTTCCGGCTTTCAGCCGTCCTGAATTTCGCTGCTCATCGCAAGCCGCCCCCGCACGCCCCCTGCAAATTTTTCGCTTATCACGAAATTTGCTCGGGCATTATTTTTTGATATAATTGAAATGAAAAAACTTTAATTTGGGCAGGATAGTTATGAGAAGAAAATGGACAGGTAAAAAAGTTTTAATTATTGGTTTATCAAAAAGCGGTGTATCAGCTGCAAAATATCTTTCAAAACAGGGGGCTGATTGTTTTATTACCGAATTTAAACCGCTAAAAGATGAGGATATAGAACTCGTTGAAGAACTAAAAAAAGATGAAATTCAAGTTGAAACAGGACATCACAGTGATGAGTTTATTGAGAATGCGTATTTAGCTGTAACAAGTCCGGGAGTTCCGCCTAAAAGTGAAATTTTTACACGATTAAAAGAACAAAAAATACCTGTTATAGGAGAAGTTGAACTTGCGTATCTTGAAGCAAGTTCGCCGTTTATTGCAATAACGGGAACTAACGGTAAAACAACTACAACAATGCTTACTTCACATATATTAAACAGTGAATATAATGCACCTGCCTGCGGAAATATCGGTGTTCCGCCTACTTCTTTACTGGAAGACAGACCTGATTTTTTTGTATGTGAAGTAAGTTCTTTTCAACTGGCAGCGGCTCCGACTTTTAAGCCTCAAATAGCCTGCTTCTTGACTTTTACCCCCGATCATATCGATTGGCACGGCGGACTTGATAACTATTTTGATGCAAAAGTAAGTTTGTTTAAAGACTATAAACAGCCTATGTATGCTGTGTTTTCAGGAGTTGACGAAAAAATTTACGAGTTTTCAAAAAATTATAACGGAGATAAATTTATTTATGCCAAAGAACTTGATAAAAATTGCTGTTATATAAAAAATGATGCGATATATTTCAAACGTACAAAAGAAGAAGAAATTATAAAACTCAATGAAATAAAACTTGTAGGAGAACACAATTATCAAAATGTAATGTGTGCAATAGTTATAGCGAAGCTAATCGGAATTTCAAACGAACATATACGGGAAAGAATTATGTCATTTGAGCCTGTCGAACACAGAATTGAGTTTGCGGGAGTAATAAACGGAAAAACATTTTATAACGATTCAAAAGCAACTAATCCGGAAGCATCGTTTGTTGCCATAAAATCATTTGAAGGTAAAAAACTTACATTAATTGCCGGAGGACGTGATAAGAATACCGATTTAACCGAATTTTGCAGGGAATATATTAATAAATATGTAACTACCGTTATATTAATAGGTGAAGCAGCTCAGCGTTTTAAAGAAAATATGGAAAATAACGGATTTAATAATATAATATTGGCAAATTCTCTGGAAAATGCCATAGATATATCTTTGACTTTAGATAACGAAATAGTATTATTATCACCTGCCTGTGCAAGTTATGATATGTTCACGGGATATGAACACAGAGGAGAAGTATTCAAAAATTATGTCAAGACGAAATCGTAATCATAACGAAAATTTAGGCAGTGAGATAATACTGTCATCGCATGACAGCAAACTTATTCTTATTATTTTATTTTTAATAATTACCGGATTTTTGGCTATATTTTCGGCAGGAGCCCCAAAATGCAATATACAGGGTTCTCCTTCAACGTACTTTGTCGCAAGACAGTTTATTTGGTTTATTCTCGGATTTATTGCAATGTTTATAATCAGTAAATTTAATTATAAAGCATTGGAAAAACTTTCAATACCTTTTGCGTGGTTTATAATTTTACTTTTGGCGGCTGTACATTTTATGGGAACAACGGTAAACGGAGCTCAAAGATGGCTTACACTCGGTCCTATTCAGTTTCAGCCGTCGGAAGCCTCTAAACTTGCAGTTATAATGCTTTTATCAAGTGCTTTTTCAAAAGATATTAATATTTTAAATTTGCGTATGTATAAGTATTTTATTCCTATTATAATAATGATTTTATTTATATTTAAACAGCCAAATTTAAGTATGGTGCTTATTTTGCTTTCTTCCTCGATGTTTATGTATTTTGCAGCGGGAGGAAGTATTAAACTGATTATTTCAACAGTTGCAGCAGGATTTTTATCACTAAATCTTCTTTTACATTCTTTTCAGCGTCAAAGAATAGAAATATGGATGCATCCCGAAACAGACCCTTACGGAGCAGGATATAATATTATTCAAGCAATGATGGCATTTGTTGCCGGCGGAATTTTTGGTGAAGGTTATGGAAATTCCATTCAAAAACTGGGCTGGCTGCCTGAAGGACATACCGATTTTATTTTTGCAGTGTTTGCCGAAGAATTTGGGTTTGTTGGATGTTTACTTGTTATAGGTCTGTTTTTGGCATTCCTGCAAAGAGGATTATTGATTTCTAATAAATGTGAAGATTTATTCGGAAAACTCCTATCGGCAGGAATAACTGTTTCAATCTGTATACAGGCATTTATAAATATTTCTGTTGCAAGTTCTATGCTTCCGGCAACGGGTGTTCCTATGCCATTTGTCAGTTACGGCGGTACATCTTTGTTTATTACAATGTGCATGGCAGGTGTTTTACTAAATATATCCAAAAAAAGAATAAGAAGGCTTCCAAATGTCAGATAATGTATATTTTATTTCAGGCGGCGGTACCGGCGGTCATATTTATCCGGCTTTTACTGTTGTTGATAAGTTAATAGAAGAAGGTAACAACAAAATTTATTATATAGGCAATCCAAAAAATCTTGAATTTGAAATCGCTAAAAAATATCCGGATGTAACTTTTTTAGGAGTAAATGTTTCGGGAATGCCCAGAAAACTAAGTCTTTCTATGCCTCTATGGGCAATAAAATTCTTTTTTGCGTGGTTAAAAGCAGCGGGTTATATAAAAAAATATAAGCCGGATGCAATATTTACAACAGGCGGATATGTTTCAGCACCTATTGTTTTTGCGGCGAAATTTCTTAATAAACCCTATATGATACACGATTGCGACTCTGTTCCCGGACTTGTATCGAAATTTGCAGCTCCGTATGCAAAAATTGTTTCAGTTGCATTTGAAAGTTCAAAAAAAGTTTTAAAATCAAATAATATTATATACAATGGTAATCCTATAAGAAAGGTATTTTTTACCGTTACAAAACAAGAAGCACGTGAAAAACTGAATATACCGCAAAATAAAAAAGTTATTTTTGCAATGGGAGGTTCTCAGGGAGCTAAAACAATAAATACTGCAATGTCAGGTCTGTTAAAGACATTAAGTGAAGATAACAATGCTTTTGTAATTTTGCAGACAGGAAAAAATAAATTTGATGAAGTTATTGGAGAATTACAGAAAATTTATCCCGAATATGAAACAAATCCGAATATAATGGTTCGTCCATATTTCGATGAAATGGTTTATCCGCTTAAATCTGCCGATTTAGTCATAGCAAGAGCAGGCTCACTAAGTCTTACAGAAATTGTTCAGTGTCATTCAGCCTCAATTCTTGTACCTTATCCTTATGCCGCACAAGACCACCAGAGAAAAAATGCTAAAGAAATGTGCGAAAAAGGTGTTTCTTTGTACATAGAAGATAGTGAATGTACATGTGAAAATCTTCTAAAAAAAATTAATGAAATTACGGATGAAAAACTTTTACAAATGAGCAAAAAAGCAAAAGAACTTGCAAAAATAAATCCGACGGAAGAAATTGTTAAACAATTAAAAAGCACTATAACAGTATAAATTATTTATTCTGATTTATTATCGGTTCCTTTGGTTTTGTCGTCACTCGCATCTTTATCATCTTTATCGTCAGAATTTTCACCATTTTCTAACGACTCGGAATCCATCTCATCATTAGAGTCTTCTTCTATAACTTCATTTCCTTCAACAATATCTAAATTGGTATCATTTTCCTTATTATCATCGGAACTGATATCATCTGTAGCTTTGTCATTTTCATCATCTTCTTGCTTTAGTTCATCGGATTGAATATTTTCTTCTTCGGCATTAACTAAAGTATTATCTTCAGGTGTTTCTTTAATATTTACATCTTCGTCTGATGAGTTTTCATCTGTTGTTAGATTTTCATTATTATCTTCTTTTTCTACATTACCAATGGTTGAATTATCATTCTCAATTTGTTCTTCTGATGCGACGTTTTCGGTATTACCTGTATCATCTTCGTTTAAGCTATTATTGTCTTGTTCTTTAATCATACCGCCTGTTAAAATTTCGGTTGATGAATTTACCAGTGCTGATGAAACATTATTTTCCTGTGCACTTATCGTTGATATGTCATCACGAAATCTGTAAGCCCCTTCTTCAGTTGTATAGGAATCATGTCTTTGTGTTAAAGCAACATGATCTTGATTTTTCAAGTCTTCATTAGGATTTTGATTTGTTACGGTCAAAATTACGGAATCTTCATTGCTATCATTAGTCATTCCCGCATTAAACGTAAAATTATCACCTAAATCATATTCAATAGAAACAAACTTACCTTCTTCATAAGAAATTTGACCGCCGTCAAATAAAATTCTGCCGTCATCGGTGCTTGTCATTTCAATATTTCTTTCTGCCAGATGCGAAAGGATTTGCTGTTGTGCAGCATCTACATCATCTGCAGTAACTGCATTTTGTGCTTTAATAAGATTATTATTTGGAATATATTCTTGAATGTCACTTTCTTTTCTAACCTGCATAGAATCAATTATATCTTCAACAATTATCGTTTTTTCATTAAGAGTATCAAGCTGCTTTTGTGATTTTTCAGAAAGCCCTTCTTTTAATGATGCAAATCTTTTTTCTTGAGCGTCATGTTTTGCTTCTGCAACTGAACGGCTGTCATCTGTACTAATTTTGTTAAATCTGTCAATAACCGATGTAATATTGTTTGTATAAATATTATTGTTATTTGGTTGTCCTTGTTCTTTGATAACAAGGCTGTCACTTGATAATAATAAGTTTTCTCCGGAATTATAATATTGTGATGTTAAGCCAAAAATACTGTCATCATCATTAGATTGATTATCCACAGGAATATAAGGTGCTATATTATCCCCTATCTCAAATATAGAGCCGTCTTCAATATATTGTGTATCTATTGAGCTTTCAATTATTCGGGTATCGGTATCTTGTACCTCAGCAGCTTCTTCAACTCCATTTAAATTAATTTCATTAAGATTATTATTTATATTTTTTTTTATATTGGAATCATCATTACTAATTTGCATCACACATTTACCTCATAAACAACATATAAGTTAAATCGTCTTTACACAAAAAAACTTTAAATATACAAAATATAGTTTTAATTTTTTTTAATTTTTATTAAATTTTGTAAAATATAACGGATAAAAATAAAAAAGCATGCAATAAATGCTTAAATTTAGGGTTTTTATATACAGATGGGTTTTAAAATGAGGATTTGAGGTCTATGGAGTTAGCTAAACTACAAGATGAGTTTAAGGATTATTTGGGTTCTTTAAATACTGCAAATAATACTCAAACGGAAGAAACAGGCGAAGTTTCAAATGAAGTATCAGAAGAAGCCTCCGAAGAAAATGACGAAAAAAAGTATGATTTAGACAACAAAAATATCAGTGTGTTTTCTTATGCAGATGAATTTGATCAATTTTTGAACGAAAAGTACAAAGATGACATTGATGATGCAAAAATGAAAACAGATGACCTTCTTAATCTTAAATTTGAAGACGGTAAATTTATTGAAGAAGAAAAAAAGACGGATAGTGAAATAACTGATAATGCCGCATCTACAGAAGAAAAAAATGATGAAGACACTTCCGATGCAAAATTACCGTTAGTAGGAATATTAAATGATTTAATGACCGATGAAAAAATGAAATCGATTATTGATTCGGATGGAAACGGAGAAATAAATAAATCTGAGGCGAAAGCCTTTTTAAAAGCAATCGAAGATTTAGACGGTAATTCCGGCGATATTTCGATAAAGGATATACTTGCAGGAACAAAGAAAATTCAAGAACTTGATTTATCCGAATATCAGGATGAGGACACTGATGGAGATGACAGTTCGACCGATGGTGCTTCAAGTGCAGCAGGAGCTTCGGATGCAGGTACATCCGGTGTTTCGGGCTATAGTCCGGCTTATGGTTCAGGCGGAGTTTCAGCTACTTCTGCATCACCGTCCTCGGCTCAGTCTGTTTCAGAAACGTCAAATACTGCTGACGAAGGTGAATCAATAGAAGATTTAGAAAAGCAGAAAACAGAAAAAGAAAACGATGTTAAAACTGCCCTTGAAGCGTTTAATCAGGTTTATACAGGTGAAAATACAAATGTAAAAGCTGCTCAAAACAAATATGATACATCAAAAGCTGATTATGAAAAATTGCTTCAAAAAGAAGAAAATTTAACAGCAGAGCAAAAAAAACAGCTGGAAGATGCAATAAAAAAAGTCGAAGAAAAAACGAAAGCGGTTGATCAGGCACAAATAAAATTACAAGAAGCTGAAACTGCACTGACAACCCAGCAGGGAATAATTGCTCAGGATGAGTCAAATTTGGGAGCTTTAAAAGATGCTTTAAAAGCAATAAAAGGTCAAAAAGGCGATGATTCGGATACAAAATCAGAAATAAAATCAAAAACTTCCGAATTGAATTCTAAAATTTCGGCAGCAGAAAAACAGCTTAACAATGATAAAGCAAAATTAAAAGAGTTAACCAAAACAAGAGATAAAGCAAAATCAGAATTAGACACAAAACAAAAAGATTTAGAAAAAGCTCAGGGCGAAAAAACAAAATTGGAAACCGAGCTTATTGTAAATAATGAAAAAGTATCACAAGAATTAAAAAGTGCATTAACAACATTTAATGAAGCTGAAAAGAATGTACAAACAGTAAAAGACAGTGAAGCTGAAACAGCTAAGGGGGCAATCGATAAATCACAAGGAGAATTAAGGGAGATAAACAATAAAATAAGCGAAAAGAAAGCTGAAAAAACAAAAGAAGATAATTCAGTTTCTTCCTTTAATTTCAACTTTAAAGAAAATTTATCATCTCAGCAAAAAGCCGACTTGGAAAGTTTCAAAGCTAACTTCAAGAAAAATAAAGCAAAGTATGATGAAGTAGCAAAGAAAACAGGAATGCCGGCAGAATTAATAGCTGCATTACACTGGAGAGAAAGTGGCGGAGATTTCTCAACATATCTTCATAACGGAGAAAAACTCGGTAAAACGACAACTATGGTTCCGGAAGGAATATATTTCGGAGCAAATCAATGGACGGAAGCAGCTGTTGATGCAATAAAAAGACAAGGCACAAGCGGAGTCGATAAAAAGAATTTGAAGTCTTTATTAGACTTTGCGGAAAGATATAACGGGCTTGGTTACAGAAATAAAGGTGTAGCATCTCCTTATGTATGGGCAGGAACAACCAATTACAAAGGCGGTAAATATGTTGCCGACGGAGTATATGATGCAAACTACGTAGATCAACAGCTCGGTGTAGCAGTTATGATGAAAGCAATAAGTTAAAAGGATAAAATTTACAATGCGGGCATACAGTTACAATATTCTGTATGCCCTTTTCTTTTATATTTATTCGTCCGAACAAAAATTCACGATAAGCGAAAAATTTGCTGAAACTGTAGTGCTTTTGTTGAAAGCGGCGATGTCGCTGAAAACAAAACACGAAATGCCGTTAAATGCGAATTTTTCAAGACAGTCCTTTTGTTATTTGTCATTATTTTTGTCTTCATTTTCACTATCTTCAACAACTTCACTGAAAATGCCATGAATTCTAAACCAGAAGGTTTTTATTTTGATACCTATTGAATCAGGATTTTTTTCTTCTTTTTCTTCTTCAGCTTCTTCATCTTTTTTTGTAGAAAGTTCTAATACATCGTTTTCATCTTTGTCTTCATCTTTTTTCTTTTTTTTTCCCTGATTAAAATAACCCAAATTACCTGCACCTCCGTCATTTGCGTGAAATGCACGTTGAATTGCAGGTGTAGGATCAGGTCCATTGATGCTAAACGACATCGTTTCTACTTTCTTTTTTTCTAAACATTTATATTTTAGGGAATGTCTATATTATAATTATATACTACTTTCGTAGAATTTGTAATCATGTATTTGTTGTATTAACATAAAACACTGATATTTATGTCGTAACTTCTTGTTTTTTAAATTGCATATCATAAAGAGCTTTATAATGACCATCCGAAATATTCATCAATTCATTATGTGTACCCTGTTCAACCAATTCACCGTCATTAATAACAATTATTCTGTCTGCATTTTTTATTGTAGATAGTCTGTGTGCAATAATAAATACAGTTCGGTCTTTCATGAGATTATCCATAGCTTTTTGGACAATAGCTTCCGATTCATTATCAAGAGCAGAGGTTGCTTCATCCAAAATAACAATCGGTGCATTTCTCAGCATTGCTCTTGCAATTGCAACACGCTGTCTTTGTCCGCCGGATAAGGAGGTTCCTCTTTCTCCTATAACGGTATCAAGCCCTTGAGGCATATCAGTAATCATTTCTTCCAAATGAGCAGATTCTATTGCTTTTTTTAAATCTTCTTCCGATGCCTTCGGATTTCCCATCATTATATTTTCTCGTATACTGCCCGAAAATAAGAAATTATCCTGAAAAACTACGGATATGTTATTTCGTAAAGATTTTAAAGAAATATTTCTTATATCTTCGCCGTCAATTTTTACAGAACCGGATTTTACGTCATAAAATCTGGGAATTAAATTTACGAGTGTTGATTTTCCTCCGCCGGAATTACCGACTATTGCAAGAGTTTCATTTTTTGATACGTTCAAATTTATATTTTTTAATACAAGACGGTCATTTTGATATTCAAAAAAAACATTCTCAAACGTAATAGCTTTATCAAAACCGTCGAGTATAACAGGATTTTCACGGTCTTTTATTTCGGAGTCCACATCAAACAATTCAAAAACTCTGCCTGCCGCAACAAAAAGCCCCTGTAAATCAGTTAAACTTCCGCCTACAACTTTTACCGGCTTATAAAGTAATAATAATGAAGTTACAAATGAGGCAAATGAACCTGCCGTCATTTCGTGAGAATTAATAAGATATGTTCCCACACCGAGAACCGTTGCAATTCCCAGTGAAGCTATTATGTACATAAGAGGCGACATCCATCCGGTACGTTTATAAAGCGACATATTAACATTAAACGAATCCCAAACTTGTTTTTTAAAGTAATTATACTGTCTGTCTTGCAGAGCATAAGCCGCCATTACTTTATTCCCCGAATATGTTTCGTTTATATTTGTTGTCATATTCCCGCTTATAACCATATTCTTGTTGGATGCGGATTTAATTTTTTTTCTTATAAGCACTACGGGAAGAAATGCGGCACAGAGAACTATAACACCAATTATAGCCAGTTTCCACGAACTGTAGAGCATAACTGCAATCAAACCTATTGCTCCAAACGTTCCAGTTGCAATATCTTTTAATTGAACAACTATACCTGCCGATGCCGTTTGAGGGTCAGACATATATCTTTGAATAATAACACCTGAAGAATTTTCATCAAAAAATTGAGGATGCATATATATCAATTTTTGAAATAAAGATATTCTTAAATCATTTGTAATTTTCTGCCCTGTCCATGTGCAAAAATATCCGTTTAAATATCTTAAAATGCCTTGAACAGCCGCAAATATAACAACACCTGCAGGTATTAAAAATGACATTTGTATACTTGTTATAAAAAACTTATGATTTAAAATCGTAAATTCAAAATCTTTAGCACCTATAACATAATCCATATAAGGTTTAAGTGCAAAAGCCGTAACACCGTCCAATAATCCCAGCGGTATTGCTACCATAAATCCCAAAATTATTCTAAACCAGTATTTAATTACAAACGGCATTATCCGTGATAAAAGCCAGCCGTATTTAAATGAATTTTCTGCTGTTGTATTTATAAGTTTCATAATCTAATTGTAACACAAGCATATAATGTTGGTATTTATATCGTCAGAAAATTGCCCGAGAAAATTTCGTGATAAGCCGAATGAAATGAGGTGTGAACGAAATTTTGGAGTGGTGACTTTAAAAAGTGAGCACT
>CAJONH010000062.1 GCA_905235825.1 Candidatus Gastranaerophilales bacterium | reverse complement strand
TTTTGTTTTGTTTGACGGCGGTCAGATTAGTTTGTTTTTATCAGTATGGGGCTGCCTGCTTCTATTTTCAAGTTATTCTACAAGCCTGTACATAATGGGGTTGTTTTGATATTTTGCTGATTTTTTTCCCTAAAACTTTTTTAATTTTTTCAGCACATTTATAACAATATTTGCAATCAATGCCGCATATTGAATCACATAAATGACCTGATTTTACATAATGTTTTACGTTGGGAAGCAAGGGTTTTATATCTTTAATTTTAAAATTTTCAAAAAGTTTAATGTTTGCAATATGATGTATTATTGAATTAATACTTTCATTTTCTATATTTTTTATGTTATCAACACCTCGTAAATATAAAATATATGAATTTATACTCTTTTGCATATCTCGCTTAAAATCTTCTCTGCCTGCGAGTTTAAAATTATAAATTCCTATTTTATTATATTCACTGATTTCCCACGGATAAATGACAGGTGACTTACAAAGATATAATAAAGGATTTTCAAATACTGTATCAGCACATAATTTTGAATATAATTCTTCACAAAATTTATTTTTTAATGCCGAATTTTTCAATACTTCGCAGCTATGGTCATATCTCATTGCACATCCGCCCACACATCCTTCGTTGACAATAATTTCTATATCAATTTGATTATTGAATTTTCGTAAATTTTTCAACAATTCAAAGTTTTTGTTTACATCGCACGAAGGTACTATTTGTTGAATAAAAGGATGTATTTGCATAAAATGCAGATATTCTTTTATCAATTTATATTCAAAAGAAGTTGATGCATATAATTTAAAATGCTTATAGTTACCGTTTAAATATGAAATTAATTTGTGATTTGCTACTCTTAACTTATCAACTCCTGTTGATTTTAATTCATTTAAAAGCGTATCAAGTTTTTCAAGTTCAAGCTGAAAATCTGCACTTTCAATTTGAATATTTTTAGGATTATTAAGATTGTATATAAAATCAACTCCTTTATCCAAAGAATATTTAATTAAATCTTTCCAATATGAAAAATCAGGATATTCAACATAGTCATTTCTTTGCTGTTCAAATACGGTAAATAAATTACAGCTTGAAGGCAGACTAAAATAAAAACTTGTAATTCTGCTTTTTTCAAGTTTATTATTTTCATCAAGTAAACTGTCAATTAATTTCTTATTATAAGGCATTGGCAGTGAAAATTTATTTAGCATTTGTTTTTTTTCCCCCCTTACCTTCTTATAAATGGATTGTTATCGCAGCTTCTATCATATTTTACGAGGTATTCATAACCTGTTCCGCCATTGCATACTCTTAAATAAGAATAATTACCGCAGCTATATGCATAGCAATAATGTTTTGTTCCAACCGGCAAAGTACCGCAATTACCCCAGCAAACATACTGTTCTGTCCCATTATCACAATCAATTCTCCAAATACAGCCTGCCGATATAAAGTCAGATTCTAATATGTCATCATACATATTCAATACCTCTTCATCAGATAATGCTTCTATAACGGAATAATCCATTTTAAATCCTTTCTAATTTTAGTAAATTACCCAGCTTCAAATTGTTTTTAAAAGTGTAAAATCCGCTGTGCGGAGTAAATGTAAATTCTTCAAAATATAATTTATTTTTATAAATAAACCAGTCTATCCTGACAAATTTAAATTCCCGTGAAAGTTTACGTGATAATCGGACTGCAGATTTAATATTCTCATCATATTCAACATAATTTTTTTGTGTTTCCGACTCGAAAATATCTTCCGTTATATTCAAATTTTCATCATAGATGCTAATTTCTTGTTTATTATAAATTTTTACAGTGATTTTGGCTTCTCCGTTAAAGCAATATACCTGTATTTTTTCATAATCCGTGTCCGGATTTTCTCTCATTAGCGGTTCTATTAATATTTTGGGTTCTATGCCTCTGTATTGCATTTCGAAACCGCCCCAAAAGCTGTAATCTTGTTCAAGCCAGCCTGTCATTTGACGTTTTACTATATCGAACAATCGTTTGTTTTGTAGAAATTCTTCTTTGTTCTTAATTATAAAATGCCACGAGCATCCATGATTACATTTGATTACAAAAGCATTAGGCAGATTTTCAAAATCTATTTTGTCAAAGTAAGTTGCTACATCTCTGCAAGAGTCTACGGACATCTGTCCCCCTTGCGGGGAAAGTACCGCTTTAGCGG
>CAJONH010000061.1 GCA_905235825.1 Candidatus Gastranaerophilales bacterium | reverse complement strand
TATATGGTTTCTATGGTTGAAAACAAAATTTAAATTTTATCCTTTTTTCGTATTTCTTCGGAGGAATTTCTATTCCTCCTTTTTATTTACTTTCTTTTGATATATAGTATAAATGTGTATTAATGTAAAGTTTTGTGAAACATATTATAAAATAACTGTATATAATAAATAAATATAAAAAATATCATGCAAAAATAATTTTTACATAAAAATGAAAATTACAAAGATATTAAATTCAATATTAACAGGCATTTCGGCAATATTGAACATAAAAAAACTAAAAAAGTAATTTAACGCAATTTTGATTTTTAAAATGTTTTTATAAAGGTGTAAGGGTAATTTAAAGACTTTAAGGTAGTTCAGACAGTTTTGAGCAGGTAAGGGCTTAATAATAACAAGTCGTAAGATTAATTCTTATAACAAAGTAAGCAATCCTATTTGAGAAGCGAAAACATAATTCGCAATAAGCAGGTTTGTTTAAAAAGGTATGTGTTAGTTAATTTATAAGGTAGAAAAGGTAGGTATACTTATGGGGTATTCATTATTTACGTGTCGTAAAATTTATTATTGTCACATGATTAGTGAAATTAACAGACAATTAGACCAAATTTGCATGGAAAAACAAAATTTAATGACTTTAGCTGCCAATATTTCGGACGGTAAAATCACAGTCGATGAATTAGCATCTGATCCAATGAATTTTAATAACTATATGGGCTTTATAGAAGGTAGTGAAGCATTCAAACAAAGTGAAGAAGGTGCAGGAAATGCAGTAAGTGCAATCGGAGGCTTTTTAACAGGAAAAGAATATTCAGAACAGGATGCCGCCGCAATTGCTCAGCTTCTTGATGAATCTCTGGGAAGTGAATATGCAAAAGTACAGTCAAGGAAGCTGACAGCAGAGGAAAACAAATTGGAATTACAGCAAAAAAGACTTGAAACAAAATTAACTGCTGCTCAAAATCAGCTGCAAGCAATAGAACAAGCTGAAGGTCGGGCAATTCAAAATGCAACACCGAAATATGCAGGTATAGCATAAAATAAAATTTTAACCAATATCCCTTATAAATCTCCCTAAATTAACTGACAACACAAGGAAGCTGCCATTCGGCAGCTTTTTTTGTATTTTTTATTTATAATATAATTAAATTAATAAAAGGGGACATTATAAAATGACAAAAAGAGCATTAATAAGCGTATATAATAAAGATAAACTTGTGGAATTTGCCCAAGAATTGGTTTCAAAATATAATTACGAAATAGTTGCAACCGGTTCAACATTTGATTTATTAAAAGAAAATAATATTAAGGCTAAAGAAATATCTGAAATTACAGGTAAAAGACAGTTAATCAACGGAAAAGTTAAAACACTGTATCCCGATGTTTTTGCAGGAATTCTTGCCGATTTGAATAATGAAAAAGAAAAATCCGATATAGAAAAAGAAAATATAAAACTTTTTGATATGGTTGTAGTAAATTTCTATCCTTTTGAAGAAGCTGTTACCAAAGGGGTTGAAGAAACAGAATTAACAAATACTATAGATATTGGCGGGCCATCTATGTTACGAGCTGCCGCAAAAAATAACAAGAGAGTTTTAGCTGTATCATCACCTAATCAGTATAATGAAGTTCTATCTGATTTAGAAGAACATAACGGCGAGTGTTCATTAAAATTAAGACGTGAATATGCACTTAAAGTATTTGAAAAAACTCTTGATTTTGATACAAAAATATTACACGAACTTTCCAACAGATTTGAAGAAGATAGTGATAATTATTTTTCACTTAATATAAAAAAAGCTAAAAATTTAAGATACGGAGAAAATCCGCATCAGGAGGCAGGAATATATTATACAAATAATACAATAGATTATGAAGTTTTAAACGGTAAAGAGCTTTCTTATAACAATATATTAGATGCAAGTGCCTGCACAAATATTTTAAGTGAGTTTTTTGATGTGGCAGGATGTGTGATAATTAAACATAATACTCCATGTGGTGCCGCATTGGGTAAAGATATTAATGAAGCATGGGAAAAAGCTCTCGATTGCGACCCATTGAGTGCTTTTGGCGGTATAGTCGGCTTTACTCAAAAAGTTGGTGAAAATACGGCAAAGCAGCTTTCTTCAATGTTTTTAGAAGTTATTATTGCCCCCGATTATACGCAAAAAGCCCTTGAACTCTTAAAAACAAAGAAAAATTTGAGAGTTATTAAACTAAATACATCATTAGAAGAATACAAAAATCATCTGACACAAGAAATAAGGATTACACCTTATGGAACACTCGTTCAAACAGCAGATAAAGGTGAGCTTGACAAAGATAATTTCAAAGTTGTAACAAAAGCAAAACCAACGGCTGAAATGGTAGAAGATATGATTTTTGCTTGGAAAATCGCAAAACATGCTAAATCTAATGCTATTGTAATTGCAAAGAATTTTAAAGCAATAGGTATAGGACAAGGTCAAACGAGCAGAGTTGATGCTTTTGAAATTGCATTAAATAAGGCCTGTGACGGTTCAAAAGATGCCGTAGCAGCTTCTGATGGATTTTTCCCTGCGATTGATAACATTCAGGTTGCAGCTCAAGGTAGAATTGCCGCTATTATCCAGCCGGGCGGAAGTATTAAAGATGATGAAGTAATAAAAACAGCCGATAAATATAATATAGCTATGATAACTACCGGCATAAGACATTTTAGACATTAAACAAGCTAAAATTTTGAATAAAAAAACTACCGATAAAACGGTAGTTTTTTTATTTAGAGATTATTACGAAATTATTGCCTTAAAAAACTTTCATAATTTTTGGGTAATAAATTCGTTCTTACCTGATTGATAAAATCAAGTGCAACACCAACCATAATTATTAAAGAGGTAGCACCAATTCCCTGCAGGGTTGTAATATGAGTAATTTTACAAGCTATTGAAGGAATTAAAGCAACAATTGCCAAACCCAATGCACCTATAAAGGTTGTTTTACTTAAAATTCTATCAAGTGCTTCAGCTGTAGGTTTTCCGGGTTTAATTCCGGGAATTGAACTGCCGTATTTTTTTAGGTTAGTAGCAATTTCTTTAGGCTGTAAATTCGGAATGATAGATGCATAGAAAAACGTTAAACCAAATATAAGCAAGAAATATATTATTTCATAAGCAACACCTGACGGATTTAAAAAGTTTGCAACAGATACAATAATATTTTGTAACTGTTCGTTACCAACATTAACCTGTCTTAATAAATCCATTATTGTCGTTGGAAATAATAAAATTGCAATTGCAAAAATAATCGGCATAACACCTCCGGGATTAAGTTTAAACGGAATAAACGTGTTTGTGCCGCCATAAACTTTATTTCCAACCTGTCTTCGAGGATTAACAATAATAACTTTTCTTGCAGCTTCATGCATAATTACAATCAAAATCATTGTTGCCGTAAAAATTGCAAGTAAAAGCAACAGTCCCGGCTGCAGTGAAGCATTTCCCGTAACTAATTTAGCAGTATTATTCGCATAAAAAGGAATTTTAGATATAATACCGCAAAAAATAAGCATAGAAGCACCGTTACCGATACCTCTTTCGGTCATCAGTTCAGCCATCCACATTGTAAAAGCGGAACCTGCCGTTAATATAACTACCGAACCTATTGCAAATACCGTAATATTTACATCGGGCATTATGGCACTTCTTGCAGTTTTTAAAAGATAAACTACAAAAACTAGAGCTTGAACTGCCGCAATAACAATAGTAAATATACGTGTATACTGCGATAATTTTCTTCTTCCTGCTTCGCCTTCTTCTTTTTGAAGCTGTTCAAGGTGGGGAATTACAACCGCCAATAACTGCATAATAATTGATGATGTAATATAAGGTCCGATGCCTAGAGCTATAATTGAAACACTGCCCAAAGCTCCGCCCGAGAACATATCCAAAAATCCGATTAAATTGTTCGCTGCAGCCAAATTTGCAAAGGTATCAGCATCAATACCAAACAACGGCAGCTGTGCACACAATCTGAAAACTGCAATCATTGCAAGTGTAAAAATAATTTTTGTTTTCAAACCCGCAACATTAAGATTTGACAACATAGCCTGCAAATTTTGCTGATTTGGAGTATATTGCTGCATTATATTAACTGAGCCTTTCCGCCTGCTTTTTCTATTTTCTCTTTAGCTGATTCAGTAAAATAATTTGCACTTACTTTAACTGCTTTTTTTATTTCACCATTGCCTAATACTCTTAAAACTTCAACTTTATCTGAAATTTTTCCTGATTTTTGCAATACTTCTAATGTAATTAAATCAGCATCAATATTTTCAAGGTCAGAAACATTTATGCTTCCTGTTAAAACTGCATTAAAATTTTTAAATCCTTTTAATTTAGGCATTTGTCTGTATCCCGGCATCTGACCGCCTTCAAAACCTCTTTTTGAAGAACGTCCTGCTCTTTGACCTTCCCCGTTGTTACCTCGGCAAGATGTTTTACCCCAGCCTGAAGAACGGCCTCTGCCTACTCTTTTGATTTTGCCGTTTGCACCATCAGCCGGTCTTAAATCTTCTAATCTAATTCTATCTGACATTTTTATTACCTTTTTACCTTTCGTTATATCGAAAAAATTATTCCGAAACTTTTAACAAGTGAGGAATAGCTTTTACCATACCCATCACAATTGGAGTATTTTCGTGTTCAACGGTTTGATTTGTTTTTGTCAAACCGAGAGCTTTTGCAACTCTGATTTGTTTTTGAGTTGAACCGATAAGACTTCTTACCAGTGTTATTTTTATTTTCTTTTTATCTTCAGCCATTATTCAACCCTCTTAATTTAACATTGTCTTAATTGATATACCACGTCTTTTTGCAACAATATCAAAAGGTTTCAATGATTGAAGTGCATCTAATGTAGCATTAGCAGCATTCAACGGAGATTTTGAACCTAATGATTTGCTTAATATATTTTCGATACCTGCAAGTTCAAGTACTGCACGAACAGCACCGCCTGCGATAACTCCTGTACCTTGCGAAGCAGGTCTTAACATAACACTGCCGGCACCTGATCTTCCTGTTATAGGATGAGGTATTGTTGTTTGGAAGATAGGAACATTAATTAAATTTTTTCTTCCTTCTGCAACAGCTTTTTGGATAGCAATAATAACTTCTGCTGCTTTAGCACAACCTACACCGACTTGTCCGTTCTTATTACCAACAACAACGATTGCTCTGAAACTTAATTTCTTTCCGCCCTTTACAACCTTTGTTACACGTCTTACTTGAATTACCTGTTCTTTCCACTCTGTTTGTTGAGGAGCTTCCGTCACAGTTTCAATTTTCTTTTTCTTACTTTTTGCTTTAGTTTCTTCCACTGTAATTGCCTTTCTATAATGTTATCCTAAAAAACAAAAAACATGAATTTATGTACTATATTTTGGGTTAATCTAAAACATTAGCACTACACATGTTATAAGGATTTTTTACTTTTTCTGACATTAATATCATATTACAAAAAAAAATGTATGCAATACCTATTACAATAAGTTAACTGATTTGTATATAAATTTATTTCAATTCATAAATCATGGTACAATAAATTCTAGGAAATATGAATAACATTTTAGATTTGAAATACCCTTATTTGTGCAAATTTTTTGAAACAGCAATAAAAGAGAACAGACTGTTTCATTCGATAATTTTTTATGGAAGCAATAATTATATCCAATACGCAATGGCACTTGAACTTGCCAGACAATTAAACTGTATGGCGGAAGGTGAAAATAAAGGCAAAAATGATTGTCAATGCCGTAATTGCAGATGGATAAGAGAAAATAAACATCCTGCCGTAATGACAATATCTAAAATAGATAATAAAAATGAAAAAGATACTACAAAAACAGTTATTTCAGCTCAACAAACGGAAATGATTCTTGATAAAATTTATACGGCTTCAGATTACAAAAGAGTTTTTATTTTCTGCAATGCTGATTTAAAAAAACTTGTTTTAAAAGAAAAAAGTGAATACGAAGAATTTAAAACAACAGGTTTTTCGGCTCCGCAAGTGGAAAAAGACGAATTTATCTGGTATCCGTCGGCAGTTACGGGAAAATGTTTTCCTGAAACGAGTGCTAATGCTATGCTTAAATCAATAGAGGAGCCTTCATCTGCAATAACATTTATATTCCTGACAAATAATACTAATGACTTAATTTCAACCATTGTATCAAGGTCACAGGCTTTTTATGTACCGGATTCTCATAAAAGTCAATATTCTACTGATTTTTTCAGTAAATATTTTAACAAATACCCTTCTTTTAATTCGGATACAGCTCTTGATTTTGCTCAATCTTTATTTCAATACCAATCTGATAACAATCTTGAAGCATCTTATATTATCGATTGCATTCAATTTTATTTGATAGAAATCTTAAAATCTAACATCAATAATAAATTTCTTACAAATAAAATATTTAATGATATTAATAAAACAGAAGAAGCAAAAAGAATGCTGAGAGCTTATGTAAAAGAAATACAAGTATATGAGCATCTCGCATTTTATTTTGCGGAAAAAATATAAAAAAAGCGAAGTTATTACAACTTCGCAAACGTAAATATAGATTAAATAACGTTTATTTACAAGCATATTATCTGTTTGTACAGTTTTGAACACATTTTTTTTGAAACAGGCTTCTGTCACAGACATTTCCGCTTTCATCCGCATACCAAGCCGTATCACAATAACCAACCATTTGAGTATACGCACTGCAAGAGGCACTGTTATATGCAGGGCCGCCCGTTCCTGAAAATCCGTTACAGGTAACATAAAAATATCGGATATTAGGACTCAGATAATTTTCAAAACTGTCATCATACAGTTCAAAAATTTGTTCCTTAGTTAAATTTTCAATTTCTTCAAATTTCATTTATCTATCTCCTAAATTAATCCAACTTCCGAGTTTTTTATTCCACGTTTTATCGAACTTCATAAATCCCGAATACGGGGTAAATGTCAGTTCGTTAAAATAAAGTTTGTTTTTGTATACCAGCCAATCACATCGTACAAATTTGAAATCCTTTGACAACTTGATTGACAAATCAAACGTTTGATTTATTAAATCATCCGCTTTTTCTTGTTTTATTATATTGTTTCCGTCAGGATGAAG
>CAJONH010000060.1 GCA_905235825.1 Candidatus Gastranaerophilales bacterium | reverse complement strand
TTGGGCTTTATCCCTATCATAGTCAATAAACATATCAAAAAACAGATGTCCGTTTTCATCTTTTCCTATAAGGATTTCCAACTTTTTTATCTTTTCTTGTGTTTCTAAGTTAAAATAAATCGGATAAAATCCTGTTATAGTATCTTTTTTTGTTCTATCTTTAGGACTGGTAAAATAATCGCCTAAAATTCCTTCTTGTATAAACTGAGGTATTTGTTTAGCCGCTAATAACTTATCTTTATCGGCAGAAAATGAAATATACTCATCTATTGATTTATCTGAAAATCTTATTTTGCCTATTTCTTTTCTTTCTAATGAAGTTTTTCTCATTACATTTAATAAGTATCGTTTAACAATGCCTCGCAGCTCTTTTAAATTAGATATTTTAGACCATTCTTCATCAGGTTCAAGTTTTATAGTAGGGGCTGTTTTCCATTTGTCGAAAAATGAACTGCCTGAATTATTATTTTCTGTTTCGTTTAAAAATTTCTCTATTTCTTCATTGAGTGATTTTATATTCATGTTATAAACCCTTTTACTTCTTATTTTAATATAAAAACCAGCCAATGTGATTTAGACTATTATGATAATAATGTATTGGAATTAATTAGAGATTTAATCTTTAATAATATGCTTAATATAGGGGCAGAATACACTTATGACAGCATAAATTGTTATATAGTTACCTGATTTTTAATTAAAGATTTGAATGCATATTATAAAAATCTTGAAAATTATCATTCAATATACTTTCACGCATATCGTGCATAAATTTTAGCAAAAATCTAGTATTATGTATTGAAAGCAGAATTTGTGCATTTGCTTCTCCCATTCTGTATAAATGGCGGATATATGCCTTTGAATGGTTTTTGCAGGCATAGCAGTCACATTTATCATCTAAAGGAGAATTATCTCTCTCAAATTGTTTTGTTTTAATATTTTTTTTACCTTGATATGTAAAGAAAGAGCCGTGTCTTGCATTACGGGTTGAAAGTACACAGTCAAACATATCAACTCCGAACTTTACACCGTTAAGTAAATCAATAGGAGTACCAACACCCATTAAATATCTCGGTTTATTAAAAGGCAGCAACGGAGCCGTTAATTCAGTCAGATGATTTTTTAAATCTACGGGTTCCCCCACACTGACTCCTCCTATTGCATAACCTGCGGCATCATAACTTGATATTACATTCGCACTTTCTTTTCTTAAATCGTCATAAAAAGCTCCCTGAACAATGGGAAAAAGTGCCTGATTTTCTTTTTTATGTGCATTAAAACATCTTTCAAGCCATCTGTGTGTTCTTTCCATTGCCTTAACAGCATCTTCATAACTGCAAGGATACGGAGCACACTGGTCAAAAGCCATAGCAATATCAGGAGCCAAATCTTGCTGAATTTCCATTGAAATTTCGGGATTTATGTAATATTCATCTCCTGTTTTCGGTTCTTTAAATTTTACACCGTCTTCTTTTATATTATTAAGATGAGCAAGACTAAAAACTTGAAAACCGCCCGAATCTGTTAATATAGGTTTATCCCAATTCATCCATTTGTGAAGTCCGCCAAACTCTTTAATAAGTTTATTTCCCGGATGAAGGAATAAATGAAAAGAATTTGAAAGAATAATCTGAGCACCTGTTTCTTCCAAATGATGCTTTGTCAGCATTTTTACCGCACTATGAGTTCCGACAGGCATGAAAATCGGTGTTTCAATACTCCCGTGCGGAGTGTGAAATATACCTGCACGAGCGTGGGTTTTTCTATCTTCTTTTAACAGTTCAAACGAAAAAAATTTATCCTTCATTCATAATCATTTCCAGCATTGTAGAATATTCGGGGCATAGTTCTTCTTCTTTAAAATAAATGGCGATTTCTCTTTCCGCACTTTCGGGACTGTCGGAACCATGTATAATATTATATTCCATATTTATTGCATACTTAAATCTTATTGTTCCTGCTTCGGCTTCCTCAGGTTTTGTAGCTCCCATCATTCTTCTTGATTCGGCTACAACATTTTTTCCTTCGATAACCATGGCAACAATCGGGCCTGATGTTATATATTTGATTAAACGTGGATAAAAAGGCTTGCCTTTATGTTCCGCATAATGTTTTTCGGCATGCTGCAATGTCGGAATAAGAAGTTTTAATCCTATTATTTTATATCCTTTTTCTTCAAATTCAGAAATAATTCTGCCTATCAGATTTCTTTTAACTCCGTCAGGCTTAATTGCAATAAATGTTCTTTCCGTCATTATAACACTCCTGTCAATGTATCCTAACCATTAGAACATAAATTTGATTTTTTTTCAATGCGTTTGGTATTTTGCGTGGACATCTATTTTAAAAAATCGGCAAAAATTTTATTTTTTGTAAATATTTTCATAACGGTTACAAAAAAATTATTTTTATGTAAAAATTATAATAAAAGCGAAAGCTAAGTAATTTAAGTAGTAATCAAAAATAAAAGGGAAAAACAAATGGCAAGACAAGTTCCATTAGAAAGAGTCCGCAATTTCGGTATTGCCGCACATATCGATGCAGGTAAAACAACTACAACCGAACGTATTCTTTTTTACACAGGTAAAACACATAAAATAGGCGAAGTACATGACGGTGCAGCCGTTACCGACTTTATGGATCAAGAACGTGAAAGAGGTATTACAATTCAATCAGCAGCAGTTACCGCTATGTGGAAAAATCACCAGTTTAATATTATAGATACCCCCGGACACGTTGACTTTACAATTGAAGTTGAACGTTCACTTCGTGTATTAGACGGTGTTGTAGCCGTATTCTGTGCTGTAGGCGGTGTACAATCACAATCCGAAACCGTTTGGAGGCAAGCTAACAGATATGAAGTTCCTCGTATGGTATTCGTTAATAAAATGGATAGAACAGGTGCTAATTTCTATCGTGTAGTTGAGCAAATTAAAACCAGATTGGGTGCAAATGCAGTTCCTATCCAATTACCTATCGGTGCGGAAGATAAATTTACAGGTTTGATAGACCTTATGGAAATGAAAGCCGAAATTTATACCAATGACCTCGGTACTGATATCAGAGAAGAAGAAATTCCTGCCGATATGCTTGAAAAAGCACAACAGTACAGAGCAGAAATGATTGAAAAAATTTCTGAAACCGATGACGATTTAATGATGAAATTTATGGAAGGTGAAGAACCTACCGTTGCCGAATTAAAAGCAGCATTAAGAAAAGCTGTTTGCAATAACTTAATAGTTCCCGTTCAATGCGGTACCGCATTCAAAAATAAAGGTGTTCAGCTTTTGTTGGATAATGTTGTTTATTATATGCCCTCGCCTTTGGATGTAAAAGCTATTGAAGGTGAACTTGAAGACGGAACTAAAGTTGCCAGACATTCAAGCGAAGATGAACCGTTTAGTGCATTGGCATTCAAAATTATGACAGACCCTTATGTCGGTCGTTTAACCTTCTTGAGAGTTTATTCCGGTAAATTATCTTCCGGCTCTTATGTATTAAATGCAACAAACGGCAAAAAAGAACGTATTTCAAGATTAGTTCAAATGTATGCAGACCAGAGAAATGAAATTACAGACGTATATGCAGGTGATATTTGTGCTGCCGTTGGTTTAAAGGATACAACAACAGGTGATACGTTATGTGATGAAAATGCACCTATTATCTTAGAAAAAATGGAATTTCCGGAACCGGTTATTTCAGTTGCCATTGAACCAAAAACAAAAGCTGACCAAGATAAAATGGGTATTGCACTTCAAAAACTTGCGGAAGAAGATCCTTCATTCAGAGTTAAATCCGATACGGAAACGGGTCAAACAATTATTTCGGGTATGGGCGAACTTCACCTCGATATTATTGTAGACCGTTTATTAAGAGAATTTAAAGTTGATGCTAACGTTGGTAAACCACAGGTAGCATATCGTGAAACCATTCTCGGTAATGCGGATCAAGATTCTAAATTTATTCGTCAATCAGGCGGTAAAGGTCAATATGGACACGTTAAAATCAGAATTATGCCCGCCGGAGAAAACGAAGGCTTTGTATTTGAAAATAAAATTGTCGGCGGTGCTATTCCTAAAGAATACATTGAACCTGCAAGAAAAGGTATGGAAGAAGCTCTTGAAGGCGGTATCTTAGCAGGATATCCGATG
>CAJONH010000059.1 GCA_905235825.1 Candidatus Gastranaerophilales bacterium | reverse complement strand
TTATCAAATTTAAGTTCAAAAAGTTCTTCTGATAACTGCCTGTTTTTACCGAATAGACCTCGTTCCACTTTTGATAACCGTTTATCAACAATAAGTCTTAAACTTTTATCAAGAGCATTATACCAATCAAGATACGGTATTTTATTATCTAAAGTTTGGTAATAAATAATTTCTTTCATATTTTTATTGTAGCATAACGGCTACAAAAATTCAAATAATATAATACTCAATAATATCTATTAAAATATAAAAAATTATATTTCAGGATAAATTTGCTGATTTTTGTTTAATACCTTTATATAAGGAGGTTTACAAAGTTTTATACCATTTATACTTGAATGAATAATCTTCCGCATAAAATTATATCCTCCAATTTCTATGCAAACAGACATAATATTTTTACCATCTATTTTATATTCAGGATTATCTTTTATAAACGATTTATATTCTTCTGAATTATATAATTGATTTATTTGAATAGATAAATCTTTACGAGATTCTTCTATGATATTTTTGAATTTTTCATTATCAAATTTTTCAATACAAACGACTGTTTCATCAATTTTGTCTACATTTCCTTCAACCATTAAAAATGATGCAAATTGCTTTTTTACAGAAAAAATATTAGAGCCAAAACTCATATCATTATTTTGTGTTATATTATTAATTTCTTCTGCAGTTCGATTATATATATTTAATAAATATAATGCTGCCAATGCTCTTATTAAATTTTTTATAGTTGCTTTGTTTAAATTTTTACTTCTATCATGTTTAATGCATTGGTATGCTTTTGCCCAGTCTGAAGAACTACTACCTCTTTTATTCGCTTTTTTGAGCGGGTTTAAAATAATATTTTCTTTATCAGTAAAATAAAAATTAGCAGATGATATGATAACTTCTTTTTTACTTAGTCCCCATAAATTTTCAAGATAATTTAAACAATCAGTATCAAAATATAAAAAATCTACTGTCCCATCTTCTTTATATTTAGTTTGTCCACCATTTTTAAAATATAATTCTTTGGATAATGTTTCAATTTCAATAACTGTACGAATAAGTAATTCTGCAATTTTTATTGAATAAACATCTAATTGCTTATCATCAAAATATATATTTTCAGATAATTTAATAACTTCTTTTTCTAGGCTATTATATATAGGAAGAAATAAATTAGGCATTTGCTATATATCCCATTTTGCAGGTTGAATATCAGGATTTGAGTGTCTTTTATAAGTTAATGAAATATTTTTTAAATATTGTTTAAAATCAGGATTTTCATCAGATATTCTATTTATCATATTCCAATCAACATCTGTTTTAGGTGCCTGAATAACGATATCACTTTCTGTTGGGTCGTCCTTATTTAATTGAATAAAACCAATATTAAAACTTGCACAAAGAAGTTGTAATTCTTCTTTTGCTTTTTCTTCAATACCTTCTGCTACCATATAAGAATAATTTGCCCAAGAAGAATTAGAAACCGTTTGAAAAAAATATTTTCTTAAATCACAATTTTTAATAATACCTTCTTTTACTTCAAATGAATATAAAAAACTCCTTTCGCAGGAATATTCTATTAAACATTCCTTTGTTGCTTGATTATAATTGTCTGACAAATCTTTAAAACCAACAACATCTGCATGCAACCATATATTATAATTTTCTCCACCATTTTTACTGGATTTCCTTTCGTCTATTCTTAACGTATTAATTCCAATACTCTTACAATATTCTGCCAATTTAGGATATAATTCATGTTCTTTTTGATTATTATGATTACTTACTTTTTTTTGATAATTTTTATTTTCAATATTACATTCATTTATAGGACTATTGTAAAATAATTTTTTTGGTCTATCTGCTGTTCTTGAGACATTGCATTTTTGCAATTGAGGATATTTAGATCCAATCTCTGCAATCAATTGAGAAATTAGTGATTCGGTATTCTTCTTTGATGTATTTTTCATTTTATTATTGCAATATTCAGGCTCTTTATTTATAATAATTTCAGAAATTTCCCTTGCAGTGAGAGATTTACCTGTTTGATGCAAAATTTCAACTACTATATCGCTTAAAGTCTTTTTCATATAAACTCCTTTTGTTCAATCATACCATGAACTCAATTTTTTTTGATTTATATTAATTTAGTTCCGCA
>CAJONH010000058.1 GCA_905235825.1 Candidatus Gastranaerophilales bacterium | reverse complement strand
AGAAAAAGTTGAAGCGTTGGGTGAAGACCATTATATCAATCAAATTATGGAAGAAACAGGCATTGATTTTGTTGCCGAAGAATTTAAAGCTGCAGAAAAGAAAATTATGCGTGCAATGATTTTGGATGAAGGTGTAAGAGCTGACGGAAGGAAACCAAATGAAGTACGTCCTATCTGGTGTGAAGTCGGTGTTATACCGAGAGCTCACGGCAGTGCCGTATTTACAAGAGGGCAAACACAAATTTTATCGGTTGCAACTCTTGCAGGTCCCGGAATGAAACAAGAAATTGACGGTGTTGACCCCGAAACAGAAAAAACATATATGCATAAATATATATTCCCCGGTTTTTCGGTCGGTGAAGTTAAAGCATTAAGAGGCCCCGGAAGACGTGAAGTAGGTCACGGTCATTTGGCAGAAAGAGCTAATATCCCCGCACTTCCTTCTCAAGAAGAATTTGGTTATACAATTCGTGTAACATCCGATGTACTTGAATCAAACGGTTCAACTTCTATGGGATCAACTTGCGGTTCTTCAATGGCATTAATGAATGCGGGTGTTCCCGTAAAATGTATGATTGGCGGAGTTGCAATGGGGATGATAACGGAACCGGGCAGAGAACCTGTTGTATTAACTGATATTCAAGGTATTGAAGATTTCCTCGGAGATATGGACTTTAAGGTAACGGGTAACGATGACGGTATTACGGCACTGCAAATGGATATGAAAGCAAAAGGAATTGCAAATGATACATTAAGAAGAGCTTTGGCACAGGCAAAAGAAGGCAGACTTCATATATTATCCAAAATGAGAGAAGTTATTACAGAACCTGCAAAAGAAATATCACCATTTGCACCAAGAATATATACCATGAATATTGATGTTGATGATATCGGTTTAGTAATAGGCCCCGGCGGTAAGAATATCAAAGGTATTATTGAAGCATCGGGTGCAGAAATTGATATACAGGAAGACGGCAGAGTAACTATTACGTCAAATGATAAAGACGGTGCCGAAATAGCCAAGAAAATGATTTCGGACATGACTTTTAAACCGGCAGAAGGCATGGTATGCAAAGGTAAAGTTGTCAAAATTGTACAATTTGGTGCTTTTATTGAACTTGCTCCGGGTAAAGACGGTATGGTTCACATATCTCAAGTATGCAAAGAAAGAATTGATACAATTGAAGGGCATCTCAATGTCGGTGATATTGTAACGGTTAAGGTTATTAAAATTGACGACAGAGGCAAGGTAAGTTTGACAATTAAAGGTGTAACCGAAGAAGAAGCAGCTAATTGTCAATAGTAATTTTAAGCAGGCAACTCATATTTAGAGTTGTCTGCTTTTTTAAAAGGGGTAGTTTTGACTAATAGTATTAAGTATAATTGTGTTTTTGGCGGCGGAGGTATTCGTGGTCTTTGTTATATCGGGGCAATTAAAGCATTAGATGAACAAAATATTCAGCTTAATTCAATAGCAGGTTCATCGGTAGGTGCTGTTTTTGCAATGCTGTACGCAATCGGATACAATGCAACGGAAATAAAAGAATTTTTTATGAATTTTTATCTTAATATGTTTCGTGATATAAACATTAAGATTTTTGACGGAGATATATCTTTTAGTAAAGGAGAAATTTTTTTAGAATGGCTAAGAGAAAAAATTGAAAAAAAATACTATTGCAACAATTATATTAAAGGAAAAAATCACCCTGTTCGTTTTAAAGATTTAGAAAAAGATTTATTGATTTTAACGCTGGATATAAATACAAATACTCCATACATTTTTTCCAAAGAAAATACTCCCGATGAAGAAGTAGCAATGGCGGTAAGAATATCAGCCGGCATGCCCGGACTGATGAAACCCATCCGTCAAAACGGAAATATATTAGTAGACGGTGATTTAATAAAAACAAGACCTGCTTTTAAAATTTATGATAGTTTAAATAATAAAAATACAAGGCTTTTAGAATTCCGTCTTGAAGGGACAAGAACAGAAAGCAGCCTTAAAAACCCTTCAGATTATATTAATTCCGTAATAAGTACAATATGGTATCTTTCAACTGAAAATATTTATAATTTATATCACCAAAATGACAGATACGATTTTATAATAACCGATACAAAAGAAGTTATTATGTTTGATTTTACAATAGATAAAGCTGTGCGTGAAGAATTAATTGAAAAAGGATACAATACAACAAAATATTATTTAACAAAAACTTTGGTTGAAAAAAAGAAAATAATAAATAAAATATATAAAAATATCTTATTAAAAATAAAAAATGCACAAAAACAAATAAATACAAATAATGCAGACACATTCATCAATATTATAAACGATATATTATCAACTATGTATGAAGATACAAAATATATAGATATTTCAATATATGAAGAAATTGAAAATTTAAAACATTTAATTTTGCCGAATATAAAACCAAGACTGCTATTTGCAAATAAAATAAAAAATATGCAGGAAATAAAAAAACAAACTGATTATATAATAATGTTATTATCCGAAAGAATAGAGGATATAGAACAATATATAACAAATTTAAGCTGATTATAAATGTAATAGTGCTAATAAAAAATTGCCATGCAAAAATTTGTCCTTAAAAATAATATAGGTAATAATTATAAATATAGAGTTGATAAAGACAGGAACAGTATGAAAAAAAAGATTTTTATAACATTTTTAGCAATGGTATATCTTCCGTTATCGGTTTTAGCTTCAGGCGGACTTGATGAAACTAAAATGCGGGTAAACCAAATGAAAGACGGACAAAGTTTGAGTCAGCCCGATTTTCAAACGGAGAAATTCCACAAAAAATACAAGCACGTTACTAAAGACGGAGTTGTTATGCAGGCAATGGAGCTTATGAACAGTGTTAATATATCAAAATATTCTTATAATGCATTAATGGGCAATAATCTTACTGAACGTCCTTTTAAAATAGAATTTAAAAATTTATCGGATATAAATCCGGAATATGCCTCTTTTGATGCTTTAGGCTGGCAAAAAGCAGATAAAATTAACAGGCTGAAAGAAACACTATACATATATATAAACGAAAAACACAGAAATGCACCGCCGGAAGCAATTGCAGCATTACTTGCACACGAAGCAATTCATCAGGATAAATTTGCTTCATTAAATGAAGAAACTTATGCCTGGACACTTGAAGCTGCAACATGGGTAAAAATGCTGGAAAAAAATCCCGATGCGGCAAATAGTGCTTCATCACTTGTATCACGAGAAAATATGCTTAAAAAACTGTTTGAAAAAGGTGATTATACTAATAAATATATAAAAAAGGCGGTATATACAAATCCGGGTTATAAACGGCTGCCCAGCCGCTCACCGGGATTTGAAGATGAAAATTTATAATTAGATAATTACAAACAATCTCCTTCTTATATCTATCGAATAAACTTTATTTTTTCAGGAATGACTGACATTAACCTGCATATCAGTTTCAGGGAAATTTAATTTGGGGCCTCTATATAGTGTTTCAAATAAAATATCCGTTATTTTCGGATATTTTTTTCCGTCCATTTTTCCTGCTATATATTCAGAGCAAAATTCACCTGCATCAGTAGCAGCATAATTACTTACTTTTGCTGCAGCTAAAAGACTTAAACTCTCAATACAATCTTGTTTGGTACTCTTGTAACAATCTTTTGTGTCAACAGTTCCGTCTTCATATTTATTTATAAATTGTATTCCTTGATCAATTATAGGGTATGGGAAGTTATCATTAGCTCCCCATTGAAGCCAATGGGCAAGTTCATGCGTTATACTTGAATGTACTATGTTATTGGCAGCAATTAATCCGTCTTCATAGGCCAATCTTGTTTCTTTTTCAAGACCTTCTAAATCTAAACCGGGATTAAAGGCAACAAAGCGTTTTCCGGTTTGCGTATCCGAAATACATTTGCCGGATACTTTATTACTGTTAAAATATTTTTTATCAACTTCTATATTAAGTCCGTTAAAAAGATTTTTATTATTTGCAGCTTTTGTCAAACTTTCTACTGATAATAATATAGGTTTAGCATAGGTCGTATTTCCTTTAAAATCAACATTTATACCATAAGTATGTTTTAGTTTATTTGTTATTTCGTCTAATTCTTCAAAAGATGCTTCTTTAATATGTACTTGTTCTTCTTTTATTTCAGGAAATTTTAAATTAATTTTATTGCCTGAAAGCTGCTCATATAATTTATCAATGAATTTAGACGTAGGAACTCTGCACATTTTGCTTACAATATACGAATTCATAATACTTCCTGATCTTGAATCTAAAGTTAATTTTAACAGACTTGTTCTTACATTATCCGTATTATTTGATTTACCGTTGTTTCTCGCCTTCGTTACATTATATATAATTTGTCCTGATTGATAATTATTTTTACATAACAAAAAAGACGTTAAAACTCGATATAAATTATAATTTGGATTATCCGTACTTATAAGGCATGAATTATATCGTTCTTTAATTTCACGATTATCTTCTTCTTTCCAATTATTTATGTTTTGATTAAATAATATTTGAAACTCTTTATTTCCATTATTTAAACGTATATCAATTAAATTTTTTTTATCTTTTATTTTTTTTTCGTTTTCTAATTTGTTAACAAAAGATTTTTCGGATAACACTAATTTATATTTATCGCTTCTGAATAAATCATTATTTTTATTTATATTGCAAAAATCTTTAATTACATTATTTAATGGTTTTAATATATCAAGATTTTTAATATCCGATTTTATACCGTATTTACTTTCAAGCACTTCATTTATTTTATCGGCTTCGGATTTTTTTGTTGTTTGATTAATACCTATACGGGAAGAAATATGTGCGAAATAATCTAAACCATAGACAGCAGGTATTATAATTGTACTGTTATTTTTTTCGTTTATATTTCCGTTTTGTTTTTGAATATTTTTATCGGTATTACAATTGTTTTTTTCGGTTACATCTGAATTCCGAGTATTATTTCCAAATGATTTTTTATTTGAATATATAAAATTTTTGCTTAAATTAATCAACATACAAATCTTCCTTCCGAATTTTATTACGGATATAATAAAAAATCTAAAAAAATTTTTGTTGTTAGTTTGATTTGAAAAATTAATACACTATCAGCTTAGAGCTTTGATTAATTGTTTTGCTATAAAATTTCTAAAATCATAAAATTTTAATCTTAATAAGTTTAAAACACTTTCAACTCCGTTTGGTGAGTTAAATTCAATGCATTCTAAATTTCTGATACCTAATTTTTTAAATTCTTCAATTGACATTGTATATTTTTTTTCGGAGTTCCAAGGATTAACAAAAGTTACTGTATCTTCTCCAATATCAGTTACGGCAAATGCGTGGTAATTTCCATGGTCTGAGCCAAATCTAAAATTTGTTCCGTCTGTTAATTTAACATTATTTGAATTTCTTAAATCAAAACAAATTGCCATATTTCGATTTTTATTCATACTTTTAAGTATTTCATCTATTATTTCAGGATTTGTATCTCCTATACAAAAACTATTAGTTTCGAATACTTTATAATCACCAAATAAACGAAAAACTTCATAAGAAAATCCACCGTGTAATACGCTGTTGGAATTTATTTCTTCTGGAGAAGTATTTCCCGAATTAAACTTTGTACCTTCATCGCCTATTTCTTTTTTATACTTGCTCATTGCAATTTCAAGTACAAGCATATCGTTATCGCCTTGCGAATACGTATTATCTTTATCTGCTTTTTCTATTTCTTCTTTTGTTATTTTATAGCTTTTTCCCACACCTTCAAAATTTACCGTTACACTTCCGTCATTATTCGGTACAATTGCTTTTTTTATTATGTCTTTTCCCTGTGGTGTTGCACTTAATGCTAAAATACCCGCTATAAACCAGCAGTTTCCGTTATATCCCTGTTCCAGTGCTTCATCCAAAACACCGTTAATACCGCTGTATTTACCGCTCAAAATATTTTGTGAGGTTTGTATTGATTTTGTTAAAGAATTTATTCCCGTTTCTGTTAATTCATCTTTGCTTATTTGGTCGTCATTGTTTTTATTGAGCTTATTCAGGATAGTTTCTGTATCTTTTTTATTAAAATCAGAGTCAATTTTTAACGCTTCGATTGCCTCCGTTTGTTCTTTTATTGTTTTATTATTCTTTATTGCATTAATTATATTTTTTATATTTTCACCGGTAACATTTTCACTTTTTGTTCCGTATAACAGGGCATAAGATGTTGTTGCCGCCGCAATATCACTCATTGATAATTTTTTACCCGTAGAGATAATATTTAATGATTTTCTTAATGCATTTTTTGTATTTTCGTCTTGAATATTATATTTTTGAGCAAAATTATTCAGCCATTCATCAATATTTTGTATATCACCGTTTTTGAGTGTTTCATTTAATTCTTTTTCTAAATTTATTGCTGCTTCGCAGGAAATACTGTCACCGGATAATTTTTCAAGGATTGTTCCAAAGTGTTTTTCTGCTTGACTTTGAAAATTCGCAGAATTTTTTAAAACGTCATATCCGATTTCTTTAAATATTTCAAATGAAGGATTTTGCGAATCCCTGTTACAATCCAGTATTTTAATAATGTCTTCACGGCTATACGGACATTTTATATTAAGTTGTTTAAATCTTTCCGCAACAACATCTGCCTGATATTCACTTTCACTATCAACAATACCGCCCAGAATTCGCAGATTTTCCGCCGTCATATATTTAGAATCCAAGCCTGATAAAATCGCATAAGCCTCTATATAATAACCTATTTGAAATGCAGGATTGAATTTATTGACGACTTTTTCTATTGCTTCTTTTTTATCATCTTCAATATTATAATTTTTATAAAAATCTTCTAAAAATTGTTGTTGATTAATTCTTCCTTCATCGTCTTTCATGTGAATATAGAGTTCTGTTATCAGATTTTCTTTTACATCATCTGAAATTTTACCTTCTGAAAATAAATCAAAAATTTTATTGAAACTTAATTTTGCATTTTCAACCAGTTCTGATGCTTTTTTATCGTCTAATTTTGAATTTTTTTCTTCATACTCTATGTGTTTCACTTCATAATTGGAACTGACAGGAGTTATGTTATTTTCAAACAATGTTTCATTTGTTTCTTTTATTGTATGAGTTGATAATTCTTTATTATTAGGTCTTATTGAACCATAATTAATATTTATCGTTCCGCTTTCCATATATATTCATCCTTTTACAATAAGAAAAAAGTTATTTTTAATGCACTATTTATAAAAATATATCAATCCCCGTATTTATATAAATGCAGATATTGTTATGTAAATTGCCGTTTGAAATAAACAAAAATTAATATTGTAACATTATTTAATGTTTTATATTGTAAAATATATGTAATTATGGAACAGAAATCTTTTTTTGATGAAAATACAAATCAGCCTTTAGCATCGAGGTTAAGACCGTGCAATTTGGATGAATATGCAGGTCAAAGACATTTGCTTGGCGAAGGTAAGATTTTGAGGAAATTAATTGAAAACGATAATATTTCCTCAATGATTTTCTGGGGGCCTCCCGGTGTCGGGAAAACAACTCTTGCAAGAATTATAGCAAATAAAACGAATTCCTCTTTTATTGATTTTTCAGCAGTAACAAGCGGTATAAAAGAAATTAAAGCAGTTATGCAGGAGGCTGAAGAAAACAGAAAACTGGGAGAAAAAACAATTGTTTTTGTGGATGAAATACACAGATTTAATAAGGCTCAGCAGGATGCTTTTCTCCCTTTTGTAGAAAAAGGAAGTATTGTACTTATAGGTGCAACAACGGAAAATCCGTCATTTGAGGTGAACAGTGCTTTACTGTCAAGGTGTAAGGTATTTGTTTTACAGGCATTAAAAACAGAAGATTTAGTGTGGTTATTAAAACGTGCCGTTTCGGATAAAAAAGGATTTGGAAATAATAATATAGAAATAAATGATGAAATATTTCATATTATAGCCGAATTTGCAAACGGTGATGCAAGAATGGCTCTTTCTACGCTTGAAATGACCGTTTTAAATGCTGATGTCGATAAAAACGGAAAAATAACCGTAACAAAAGAAATTCTTGAACAGTGTATTTCAAAAAAGTCCTTAATGTACGATAAAAACGGGGAAGAACATTATAACATTATTTCGGCACTGCATAAATCAATGCGGAATTCTGACCCCGATGCCGCTGTATATTGGCTTGCAAGAATGCTTGAAGCAGGAGAAGACCCGTTATATGTCGCAAGAAGGGTTATGCGTTTTGCCTGTGAAGATGTGGGTTTAGCCGACCCTCACGCTCTTGTGCAGGCTGTTGCAGCATATCAGGCATGTCATTATATCGGTATGCCCGAATGTAACGTTCACCTGACTCAGGCTGTAATATATATGTCGCTTGCTCCTAAATCAAATTCAATGGAAACGGCATATTTAACCGCAAAACAGGATGCTTTAAAACATTTGGCGGAACCTGTTCCGCTGCAAATAAGAAATGCACCCACAAAATTAATGAAAGAATTAAATTACGGTAAAGGATATCAATATGCTCACGATTATGAGGATAAATTGACAACGCTTCAATGTCTTCCCGATTCTCTAATCGGCAGAGAATATTATAAACCTACAAATCAAGGTTTGGAAGCTAAATGCAAAACAAGATTGGAACAAATAAAAAATTGGAAAGAACAACATAGACCGTTAAACGAAGGAGATTAAAATGTCAAAGATAGTTGTAGTAAATGCAAGTCCGAGAAAAAATCAAAATACCGCAAAATTGCTGAAAGAAGCTCTGAAAGGTGCGGAGGAAAAAGGGGCGGAAGCTAAATATTATCATTTATATGATTATAACTATAAAGGCTGTGTAAGCTGCTTTGCCTGCAAAAGAAAAAATGCAAAAACCAATGGTCTTTGTGCATATAAAGATGAATTAACTCCTATTCTTCAGGATATTCAGGATGCTGATGCCATTGTTGTCGGAAGTCCCGTTTATTATTCTTATCCTACAGGTATGTTCAGAAGTTTTCTTGAAAGATTGATGTATCCTTTAGGTACTTATTTAATAGATGAAACTAAAACCGAGTTTGCACTGAAAAGATTTTTAAATAAAACAATCCCGACAGGTATTATAATAACAATGAACTGCCCTGAAAATATGGCGGATGACTGGAATTATCCTTCCGTATTGAATGAAAATGAAAAATCTTTAAATTCAATTTTCGGTTATGCCGAAACTTTGTACGCTTATGATACATATCAATTTCAAGATTATTCAAAATATGACTGCACTTTATTTAATGAACATGATAAGGCAAAAGCAAGAGATACAATATTCCCGCAGGATATGAAAAAAGCATTTGACCTTGGAAAAAGATTAATTGATTTATCATTAGAGCTGAATAATTAATATGATAAAAACGGCAATAACAGGAAATATTGCAAGCGGAAAATCGCAGGTTGAAAAGATAATTTTGTCACTGGGCTATAAAGTTATAGACAGTGATAAAATTAATCATGAATTATTAACACAAAATATTGATGTTATTACTGAAATAAAATCTGCTTTCGGTGAGTCAATTTTTAATTCCGAAGGTGAAATTATAAAACAAAATCTTGCAGATATTATTTTTTCTTCTAAAGAAAAAAAGCAGGAACTTGAAAATATTTTACACAAAAGAATTATGTATAAAATAAATGAGTTTTTTGAAGATAATAAATGCGAAAAAATAATATTTGCATCTGTTCCTTTGCTATTTGAAGCAAAATGGGAAAATAATTTTGATAAAATCATTTTTGTTTCGGCTCCTTATGAAATCAGATTAAAACGTCTGATAAAAAGAAATAATTTGACGGAAGAACAGGCAAAACAACGAATGGATGCTCAAAAAGACGAACAAGAAAAAATAAAAAAATCCGATTTCGTTATTTGTAATAATTCGGATTTGAATTATTTAAAAAAATCAGTTTTAAATATCCTGCAAAATGTCATCCCGAAAGCATAGAAAACTTTCCTCAAAATAGTTAGTTTTCAAGTTGTTCAAAATCTTATCAGCTTAAAAATAAAATTCTAATAAGGTGAAATACTGAACAAAACCCGTTAGTCAAATTCTTAATAAAAATTTACATATAGTTAAAATCATGATGAATACATGATTTCAGTTTGTTTTTAAATTTGAAAAATCAGGAAAATTTCAAAATGATATTGCAAAATTCTTGAAATTATTTATACTGAATATATAATAAGTCCTAAAAGATACATCAAATATAAGATTGGGGACTATGGTTAGATTAGATATAAGTGTTTATAAACATTTATGTGTATTTGTCGTTCGTAATGTCAGGGAAAGGAGTTGTTAAAATGACTAATAATTGGAACGAAGCCGAACATCCGAGGGATGATATAGGAAGATTTACTTATAAAAACGGAGGTGGTAATGCATCGGGCTTAGTGCTTGACGGTGAAGTTAAAAAATATGATTATACTGATAATCTTATGCAGGGAAAGCTGATATTGAAGGATATAAACCGTACTATACGGAAGCAAATCGAAATACAGGTTTTTACGGCAGAGCATATATTAATGATTTCAGGCACAAGTCATATAGGTAAAAATATCTATACAAAAGATATAGGCGGAAAAGATGGAATATCAGGTATTAAATATCGGCATGAAATGGAACACATGGGGGATTTGCATTTTAAAATAAAAAATAAATAATTATTAAATTTGAAACATTTATAAAGGTTGTCTGCCTTCTATAAATGTTTCAAATAAAAACATTTTAATGAATAAAAGTATTATATATAGTACAAATAAACTTAATATAGTAAAAGGAATAAGTCCAAGACAAAAAATAGTATTAAAAATAATGTTATCCATAAATGAATTTTGTTTTATTTTGAATTTTTTTATTTTTTCAATTAATAATAATAAAAGTATCAGTAATACTACTATTCTGGAAATTCCAAGATAAATTGTACCCCCAAAAACAAAACCTATGCCTGTTGTATCACCTTTATCCCATTCTCTTAACCAAGCAAAGAATATAAAATCAATCCAGCCTATAAGAGAAAACAAATTAAAAGAGATATATCTTTTTAAATTAATAATAAAGGAAAAAATGTT
>CAJONH010000057.1 GCA_905235825.1 Candidatus Gastranaerophilales bacterium | reverse complement strand
TTTTCTCATTAAATCAGTTACACCATACAACTTAATCCATTGTATCTTTTGATTAAACGTTTTACATCTTTTCTTATCAATAATCCATGACTTATTTTTAAAATCAAATTTCAACGGAAGTTTTTCTCCTGTATTAAGATAAAACAGCTTCGCTAAGTAGCGTGGGTATTCTTTTTCATCTAAGTTTTTTAGAAAATAGTAATCATAAGGCGGATTAACGGTTTTATTTTCTCTAAAAAAATTAAATATATTATTCATTTATTTTCCTTTAATTTTAGTGGCTAATAATATACTTTAAAAATATTAGCGTAATTACGCTAATATTAGCATAATAATACTACAATTGTCAAATGCATTTTGGATTTATTTATCTACTAATAGCAAATAATATATAATATTAGACTATGAAGACTATTAACGAAGTAAAAATGCTTGCAGCAAAACAGGGGCTTACATTAACTCATATAGCGAAGTTTCTTTCCGAAAAATTAAATAAGGAAATAGCTCTTGATAACTTATCAAAGAAACTGAGAGGAGATACAATAAGATATTCGGATATGAAAATAATTGCACAGGCATTAAATATGGAGCTTGTATTTAAAGAAATACAGGAAAAATAAACAGGCTCATAAATAATTGAAAGATGTTAGAAAATAATCATTTTGTTCAAGCTCTTTTCTGAAATTACCATCTAAAATTATTTCAAATTCTTTATTATGTTTATTTTTACGCTTTTTTGACAAAAATTTTGATTTGGGTATATCCACATCAATAGAAGGATGAAATATAATTTCAGTTATGCAGTCATCATCAGTAATTTTTTTTAAACCTTCCATAATGGTTTCTTTTGTCATATTTCCGGTATACAAAACACCGAGAAAATAATCATTGGAATCTATTTCACATAAATAGAGTTTATTTATAAAAGTAAAAGTATTTAAAAGAATATTTTTTATGACATTAATTCCTATAATACCTTTAGAAGGTACTATATAAGGTAATTCTTTTTGTGTTCGTATAAACGGTATTTTATATTCTTTTGCAAGAGAAGATACAACATTAAAAATTTGCGGTATAGCATGAGTATGGACGTGCGAATCCACATGTGAAATGTGTTTGTATTGCAGAATGCGTTCAATTTGAGCTCTAAATTCCGCTTCAATCTGCCGTTGAAATTTTTTATAGGGAGCTTCCATCATAATTTCAGGATAGCTTCTGTTAAAATATCCCGAGCTATCCGTAATTAAAGACGGATTTGTAAGGCTTTTACCCTCCATTATATTAAAGTGAAAGCCTAAATCCAGAAACGGAACATCGGGTAAAACTTCATTTACTGCCTGTTCAAAACCTTCCATGTTTGTAATAATACTTGCTGATGTAACTATTCCGCATTGAAATCCGTATTTTATTGCTTCATTTTTATTTACGGAATATCCAAAATCATCCGCATTAATAATTATCTTTTTCATTGCATAAATTCTTATAATATTTTATTATTATTTTATCATAAGGTTATTTTATGGATGCATTAAAATTAGTAATAATACTTCCCGAATATAATGAAGAAGAATGCATAGAAGATACAACCGGAAGATTGTTATCCGTAATAGAAAATCTTCAACAGGAAAAGTTAATTACAAATGACAGTTTTATATTTTGGATAAGTGACGGAAGTACTGATAATTCTTGGAAATTAATAGAAAAAATACACAGCGAAAAACCGGATAAAGTTAAAGGCATAAAATTCAGTAAAAATTTTGGCAATCAAAAAGCAATATTGGCAGGTTTATTCGAGAGCTATAAATATGGGGCTGATTGTTTTATCTCAATAGATTCTGATTTACAGCAGGATGAACTTAAAATTAAAGAATTTATTCAAAAATATAAATCAGGTGCAAAAATTGTTGCAGGCATAAGAAATAACCGTGAAACGGACGGTATTATAAAGAAAATTACAGCTCTGGCATTTTATAAATTAATGAATATTTTAGGTGTCAATTTAAAAGTTAATCATTCCGATTACAGGCTTGTAAGCAGAGATGCTGTTGAAGCCCTGCAAAAATTCGGTGAAACAAATTTATTTTTGAGAGGAATTTTTAATGAATTGGGATTTAAACAAGATTATGTATATTTTGATGTAAAACCAAGAAAATACGGAAAAACAAAATTTACATCAGATAAAATGTTTTCACTGGCACTTAACGGTATAACTTCTTTTAGCATAGTTCCATTAAGATTTGTTTCTTATGTAGGAATTTTAATGTCTATTATAAGTTTTATAATCGGTTTTAGTGCGTGGTGGGAAAAAGTATTTAATAATTCAACAATTCCGGGATGGGCAACAATTATTGTTACAATAGGATTTGTAGGCGGAATTCAAATACTTTGCATTGGAATAATAGGCGAATATTTAGGTCAATTATTCCAAGAGGTTAAATCACGTCCAAGGTATATTATAGAAAAAGAGCTTAAATAACTATAGAATTGTTAAATAAATTAACACTTTTAGTCCAATTTGGGAGAATTTTCTTCAATCCAGACATAAGTTTTAGGTAAAGTTGAAGCAAAAGGATTATTTAAATCTTTGTAATTATCAGGATTTGATAAATATTTATTTAACAGGTCTACTCTGCTTTTCAGGGTTATAAAATAATTAGTTATCTGCATAATACTACCAACCTTTTTAAAGTATATAAAAATTTTTACTAAAAAATAAGATACTTTTTAATAATTTTTTTTGATAATTTTTAATACTTTTGTATAATAGATATATGAACAATAAAATTTTGATAGTTGATGATACAAAATCGTGGCTGATGTTCCACACAAAACTTATAGAGCAATTGTACGGTGATATATTTGACCTGACTACAGCATCATCTGCAAAGGAAGCATTACGCAAAATAAAATTTAACAGACCAAATCCTTACTCATTAATAATAACCGACTTGCAAATGGAGATGGATTATGACCCGATGACCGCAGGAGAATGGCTTGTAGGCAACATACAAAAAATAAGAGAATATTCGTCAAGCAGTATTATTATAATTTCATCAATGTATAATATTGAAGAAATTGCAAAAAAATATAATGTTAACTGTGTATCAAAAAATATGCTGTCATCGAATAAATTATTAATGAAATATATGCTTGAAAAACTTATGCCGTTTTTGGATAAAGTTCAAAACGGCTCAATATAAGATTTAATATAAAAATGAGTTTATGTTATATATAATTTTTTAAATTCATATTAATATTATTATTTCTGCATAGCTTTTTCAATTTACTCATAGCCCTGTTCTCAATTTGTCTGATGCGTTCTCTTGAAACCCCATAGTAGCTGCCTATTTCTTCAAGAGTTTTCTTTTCGCCGTTATCATCAAGTCCGTAACGCATAATAAGAACATTTCTTTCTTTTTCACTTAAATGATTAAGCATTTTTTTTATATCGCTGAATAAATTATCTTGAGTTACTTTTGTATCAGGCGATAAAGTAGACTCATCGACAATAAAATCAGACAATTTAGCATTATCATCCTTTTGATTTGCCGGTGATTCAATACTAATGGTGCCTTGTGCCGATTCAATTAACGTAGAAAGTTTTTGAACAGGCATGCCGATTTTAAATGCAATTTCTTCTTTTGTGGGAGCCGTACCGTTTTCAATAGTTAAATCCATTGATATTTTTTTAATTTTACTTAAAGTTTCAATCATGTGAACAGGAAGTCTTATAAGTCTTGATTTATCGGCTATTGCTCTTGTTATAGCCTGTTGAATCCACCATGTTGCATAAGTTGAAAATTTATAGCCTTTTGTATAATCAAATTTTTCTGCGGCACGCATAAGCCCCATATTGCCTTCTTGAATTAAATCAAGAAAAGAAAGGCCTCGCCCTATATATTTCTTTGCAATACTAACAACAAGTCTTAAATTTGCGTTTACAAGAGTCTTTTTAGCTTGTTCGGAATTTTCGTTTTTTATTTTTTTTGCAACTTCAAGCTCTTGTTCTGAATTTAAAAGTTTAATTTTACCAATCTGCTGCAAATAAATTTTGACAGAATCATCGGCAATTGCACTATCTCTTGTTTCAGCAATTTTAGGCTCCTCAACAGCCTTTATTATGTCTTCGTCGTCTGAAATTTCAAATTCATTCTCATTGAAATCATCTTCTGAATATTTATCTTGTTCGTCAGACATTAGTCCTCCCTTTAATCTAATCTGGTTTCGCACTCTGCCGCCGTGTCAACCCCGCCGGCAAAGTGCTCACTTTTTAAAGTCACCACTCCCAAATTTCG
>CAJONH010000056.1 GCA_905235825.1 Candidatus Gastranaerophilales bacterium | reverse complement strand
TGGCAGGCAGAATTTCAAGACAGCGAAAATAAAAGCATTATCTGCTATTGAAACAGCGGAAACAAATGCTGTAAATAATGTTAATTCAGCAGGAACTTCTTTTTTAGATGAAATTAATACAGCTCAAAATCAAGATTAAATGTTGTATAAACAAAAATATAATGATATACTTGATTTGTATCGGGAATGTGATTTATGAAAAAAGAACTATCGGTAGCGTTTATTTGGCACTTTCATCAGCCGAATTATCAAACCCAGTCCGACGGCATCAGGCTTATGCCATGGGCAAGATTACATGCAGTCAAAGACTATCTTGATATGCTTATAATTATTGATAAATTTCCCAATATAAAATTAAATTTCAGCATTGTTCCCGCACTTATTGATGCTATTGAGGATTACGCAGAAGACGGGCATGATATACATTCAAAGTTAACTGTTACTCCCGTTGAAGAACTTACCGACGATGATAAATTATATATTTTAAACTATTTTTTTGAAGCTAATTATGAAAATTTAATATCCAAAAACCAAAGATACAACGAACTTTATTTAAAACGTTATAAAAATTCGGAAATAAGTATAAATGATTTTTCCCTGCAGGAATATTCCGATATTATGCTTTTATTTAATCTTATGTGGTTTGACCCTGTTTGGAAAAACGTATATCCTCTGTTAAACGAATTGGAAGCAAAAGGAAAAAATTATACACTTGAAGACAGACAAAATTTAATTGAACTAAACAGAGTTATAATAAGGCAAATTATTCCGTCTTTTAAAAAATATCAGGAAAACGGCAGAATTGAAATTATAACAAGTCCGTATAATCATCCCATTATGCCTATTTTAATTAATTCAAAAGATATAAAAACTCCATCATTAAAATATCCTCTGCCTGATTGTAAAATATCAATGGTTACTGACGTTAAGGAACAATTAAAATTAGCATTTGAAAAAATTAAAGATACTTTTGGCAGATATCCGAAAGGTGTTTGGCCCAGCGAACATTTTATAAGCCAAAAAACTTTGGACTTAATTGCCAATATAGGTGCTGATTGGGTAATTTCCGATGAAAGCGTTCTTTCAAACTCCTTAAAAAAAGAATTTGAAAGAGATTTCAGAGGATGTTACAAAGATCCTTATGATGTTTGTTCTTTGTATTATTATCGAACAAAGCAAAAAAAACAGATAAATATCATATTTAGAGATGCGGTAGTACCTAATCTGATAGGTTTTGAATATTCACATCATGACAGTACAGTAAGTGCAAATGATTTATTCGACAGAATAAAAACGGTACATGACAAATTAAAAAATTCTCCCGAAAAAAATCATCTGCTTACAATCGCAATGGATGGTGAAAACAGTTGGGATAACTATCAAGCAGATGGCGGAATATTTTTGGAACGGCTTTATTCACTATTAAACAGCGATAAAAATATTAAAACTGTTTTAATCAGCGATTATATTCAGCAAAATCACAAAAGTGCAAAGCTGTTGGAAAAAGTCGAATCAGGTTCTTGGAGTAATCAGGAATTTCAGCTTTGGATTGCGGAACCTACTAAAAATCTTGCGTGGAAATACCTTGTACAAACAAGAAATGATTTAAGTCACTCAATCAGGCTTGGTGAATTATCAAAAGAACAAATAAAATCAGCTAAATCAGAAATATATATAGCTGAAGGGTCGGACTGGTTTTGGTGGTACGGTGAACCTAATAATTCGGGACAAGACCATATTTTTGATTATATGTTCAGAGAACATTTAAAAAATGTTTATAACATAATCAATAAACCTGTTCCCGAATATTTGGAAACACCTTTATCCGCTTTTATAGGCAAGCCGTTTAAAAATCCTGCAAGAGAAATTAAACCGCTAATTAACGGGCTTATAAGAAATAATAACGAATGGCAGCACGCAGGATGTATTGATATACCGGGCGGGCCAATTTTACAGGAAAATAAACTATTTAACAGAATTTATTTTGGTAACGATAAAGATAATTTATATTTAAGATTTGATATAAATAAATATTTGCTTGAAAGTAAAGAGAGCTTTAAAGAATATTTTTCAATCTATGTATACATAAAAGTTTATAATGCACTTAATGAAAATACTTCATCGGTAAGAACAACAAATAAATCGGATACTATGTTACCTGTATTGCAGGACGGATATACTCACGAGGTTAAATTTGCACTTACTGAAAGTAAAAAATATCCGCTCCAATTTTCAAAAAGCGTAGGCAGCGGATTGTGGGAGTTAACGTGGGGACACAACATAAAATATGTTCATAAAGAAATATTTGAAATATCAATTCCGTTTGATGATTTAGGATTACAGCAAGGCAACAGTTTTGATTTCTTCTTTTTAACAGGCTGCAGCGGTGTAACGGAGGAAATCTACCCCAAGGATATCCCCTTATCGATGGTTAGACCGTGATTATTTTATTGGTAAAAGAGTGTTCATATCAACTTCAAGAGCTATTGCCAAATTTGCAATAACTATTAACGAAGGACTATATTTTTCTTTTTCAATTCTATTTAGATACTCTGTAGTTATATTAGCTTTTTCGGCAAGATATTCCTGTGAAAAATTCTTCCTTGCACGCTCTGCTCTGAGATTAGATGCAAATAATTTTATAATTTCATTTTTATCCATATTTTTATTTTATCAATGTTGACTTTTTATTATTATGAACTATAATTTAATCACATTGACTTATAAATCATAAGAAATAAATTATAATTGAAAATGGAAATTAAATGATAAATATACTTAATTTTTTGAAAAAAGACGATATATGTAAACCGCCATGGGATTATTACTTTCTCAAAAACTTAGATGAAAAGGAGTATCCCCGTTACTTAGCTAAATTATTTTATATGAATACAGGAGAGAAACTGCCGTTGAAGTATGACTTTAAAAATAAATCATGGATTATTGATAAGAAAAAATGTAAAACGTTTAATCAAAAAATTCAATGGCTGAAACTTTATGATGCAACAGATTTAAAAAGAAAATGTACTGATAAAGCTGCAGTAAGAGATTATGTAAAAGAAAAAATCGGAGAAAAATATTTAAAGCCTGTTTTGCAGGTGATACCGTCATTAAACTGTGATTGCCATGTCATTGCGAGGAACAATAGCACATTAGGTGACG
>CAJONH010000055.1 GCA_905235825.1 Candidatus Gastranaerophilales bacterium | reverse complement strand
GTATCTTTTGATTAAATGTTTTACATTTTTTCTTATCTATAATCCAATTGCCAAGACCTTGTCTGCGTGTACTAAAGTATCCCCTGCCGCTAAAATCAAATTTCAACGGCAGTTTCTCTCCCGTATGAATATATAACAATTTAGCTAAATACTTCGGGTATTCTTTTTTGTCTAAGTTTTTGAGGAAGTAATAATCCCACGGCGGGTTTCCAATATTATCTTTTACTATAAAGTCTAATATCCGCACTAAAATTTAATCCTATATTTTACGTCGTATTCTAAATGCTCGTAAGTTGAATATAGCATACTTTTATGTTACTTATATTATGAATTTTCATTAATAAGTAGCAAACTTATACCCTATAGAATAAGTATGATATATAAAACTATAACTATATTATAGTTAAATAAATCAAACTGTCAAGCGGTAGAAATTTTATGTTAACAAATATTTCATCCGAGGTAAGAACATGACATTTTATGAAAGATATGAAAAATGCTGTAAAGAAAGAGGTATATCACCAATTAGCCAATTTGCGGCAGATAAGCTCGGATGTACAAAATCATCAATAAGTGCATTTTCAAAATCAGGAAAAGCTCCGCAGGGAAGTATTGTTGCAAATGCAGCTAAAATGCTTAATGTTTCGTCAGATTATCTTTTAGAAATTATTGATATTCCGCTTAAACCGAATATTGATTTTTCGGAGAAAGAATTGAAAATATTGTCAGATATAAACAAACTTAACGAAGAAACACAAGATTGTTTATATGCAATGATTCAAGGTGTATTAAATTATAAAAAATTTTAGATATTTTTTATAATCAATTAAAAAGGAAATTTCCCGCCGAAATTGCGAGGAAAATTTTTAGGGATTTTTAATTTCCCGCTTTTTAATTTTTGTTTTACATCAGAAAAACCTTTCATCATTTGACGCATTTGGTCAAATTGTGAAATAATCATGTTTACTTCGTGAATTGGAATACCGCTTCCTGCCGAAATTCTGCGTTTTCTGGAGGTGTTAATAATTGAAGGATTTGCTCTTTCTTCGGGAGTCATGCTGGATATAAATGATTCTATGCGTTTCATTTGCTTTTCGCCTTCACTTGCAATTGTTTCTTTTGTATCTTTATTTAATCCCGGAATGGGAAGCATACCCAGAATGTTATCTATAGAACCGAACATACTCATTTGTTTTTGCATTTTTAAAAAGTCGTTATATGAAAACTCGGCTTTTTCCATTTTCTTTTCAAACTCTTTAGCCTGTTTTTCATCAAAAACTTCTTGTGCTTTTTCAACAAGTGATACAATATCACCCATACCTAAAATTCTATCTGCCATTCTTGAGGGATGAAAATCATTAAGTGCATCTAATTTTTCACCTGTTCCCGTTAATTTAATCGGTTTGCCGGATGAATGAACAACACTTAGTGCTGCACCGCCTCTTGAATCCCCATCAAGTTTTGTAAGAACTATACCTGTAATATCCAGCTGTGCATTAAAATTTTCAGCAACATGCACAGCTTCTTGACCAATCATTGAGTCAATTACAAGTAATTTTTCATCCGGATGAAAAGCTCTATCTATAAGCAGTAATTCAGCCATCATCTCGTTATCAATTTGTAATCTTCCTGCCGTATCAATAATAATTACGTTAAAACCGTTTTGTTTTCCGTATTCAATTGATTTTTCAGTTATTTGCAATACATCCTTTGAATTTTCAATTGTAAATACGGGAGTTTGAATTTGTTCTCCGAGTGTTTTTAACTGCGTGATTGCAGCGGGTCTATATACGTCTGCAGCAACAAGCAAGGGATTTTTACCTTCTTTTTTTAATTTTACGGCTAATTTTGCAGCTGATGTTGTTTTACCGGAGCCTTGAAGCCCAAGCATCATTACAATAGAAGGATGTGATGACAAATTAAGCGGAGTATTTTCATTACCTAATATATTAACAAGCTCATCATGCACTATTTTTATCATTTGCTGGGAAGGATTTACACCGTTTAAAACATCTTCGCCGAGTGCTTTTTCTTTTAAGTTAGTCATAAAAATTTTAACTGTTTTAAGACTGACATCAGCATCAAGCAATGCACGGCGGACTTCTCTTAATGCCTCCTGCATATTTTCTTCGGTTAACTTAGCGTTTCCCGAAGCCTTTTTTATAATTTCCTGTAATTTTTCTGACAGATTATCAAACATATATAAATATTACTATAAAATTAATATTTTTTATACTAATATTAATCTAAATTTTATTGTTTACTCCGTAACCGAAAAGAGCAAAATCATATTTTATCGGGTCATTAAAATCTAATTGTTTGAGTACGTTTGTTAGTTCCATAACACTCTCGTACCCGTTATCTTTACGATTTAATAGTCCGAGTTTTCTGCTGATTTTTGCAACGTGGGTATCTAACGGTATTAATAATTCACTTTTGGGAATAAAATGCCAAATACCTATATCTACTGCACTTTTTCGTACAAACCATCTCATCATCATATTCATTCTTTTTAATGCACTCTTTTTTGCAGGATTTGGTAACAGATGATAAAAACCTTGTGTTACAGGTAAATTAACTCTTGAATAGAAATAATCCACAACGCCTTGAAACATCCGCCAAATATTTTTTCCTTCTTTGTAATTGTATTCAAAAAGAGTTTCAAGTGTTTCATTTTCCGTATATAAAAGATGCAGTATTTTAAGCATTTGAATAAAATCTATATCTTTTGAAAACCTGTAATCACATCCTTGTATATTATCAAAATCTCCTGATTTAACATAATTGAGAGGGCTGTTTTGCATTAAATCAAATATATAATTAAGTTTTGAAATAAATACTTCTCTTTTTCCGTAAGCAAAACTTGACGCTATAAAACCTGCAATTTCACTATCCTCTTTATTATTAAATTTATGTACAAATTGTACGGGATCATCTTTTATAAAATCTTTAGTTTCATATTTTTCAATATATTCATCCAGTTGAATCTTTATTTCGGTCAATGCATCCATGATTTATCCTTAAAATAAGATTTTACTTTAAATTTTACACCAATTTTATCTGAATATGTTTGTTTTATTTTACATAAATTAATAATTAGTAAATTTTATTTTTCCTCATGCTTTATAAAAATATTACGGATGTAGTATGGAATGTAAAGGGGTATTTTTATGCAAATTCAATCAATTGGAAGCTATAACAGCTATAATAATTATCAAAATTCACTCAATAAAAACACAAAACAAAAAACTCAGTCATTCGGAAGTTTTAGTGCTGATGCAAATGCAACAAATCAGGATGATTATGCTTTTTATACTTTAATACATAAGGACTATTTTAAAATGAAAGGGTCTTCAACAAGAATTTTCAGAGAACTTTCCTCTGAACTTGCTATTGCAAAACTGTTAAATCCAAAAGAAAAAAGTGAAATAAAAATTTTGGGAAGTGCTGACGGCTCAGAGGCTTGGGCTTATGCTATTGCCGTAAAAGAGGCTATGGGCGATAATGCAAAAAACGTAAAAGTTAAAGGTGTTGATATAGCTCCTTATATGACTGAATTATCAAATACAGGATGTTTGGTATTATCTTCAATTGAAAAAGATTATGCGAACAACGAAATTTTTGTTTCTCACGATAAAAGTCCGTTAAAAGGAAAAGGCTGGCATAAGTATCTCACTAAAACAGAAAGACCTGAACAATTTAATGAAACACTAAAAAAATATCCTTATACAAAATATATTGAATTTGACCCTGTTGTAAATAAAACAATAGGAAACGGACTTGAATGGTATGATGTGAACAAGGAAGGTTTACCGGATGTTCAATTTGAATGCGGCGATATGAGAAAATCAATAAAACCAAATAATGATGCCGATAATCAAGTTTACGTTATAGCAAATTCGGCAGCTTATCTCTTACAGGAAAATCCTAACGATTTCATTAAACTTTTTATGGATATAAAAGAAGAAAATAAAAATAAAAAAGATGTATATGTTGTTGTAGGAAATCTTGAAAATCGTTTTCTCAATTCTTCAGTAATGGGCTTTGTTATGAGTTCTCATATTAATGCATTAGGCTTTGAACATGTATCGGACAAAGATTTGAAAAAACTCGGAATAAAAGGCAGTCAAGAGGCCGCTTCTAAAATATATAAGCTCAAAAATGAATAGAGAATATCAAAAAATAAGCTGTCCTAAAATGCGGACAGCTTATTTTCAATACTTTCATAAAAAAAAGACGAAATTTTTTATTTCGCCTCGGAAAAACAAGTAACAATGTATAATATTAAGCAAAAATATTTAAACCTGTGAAAGGATTAGTATCTATAATTTCTGTATCATTTCCGTCTTCTTTGTCATTAGTATTTGCATAGAACGAAAACGGATTTGAACCTTTTCTGTCTTTATTCAAGTTTGATGTTTCACTAACATTTGAAGATGCCTGAAGTGCAGATTCAATTAATGTTTTTTCTGTGTTTTCAACATGAATAACAACTTTTCCCGTATTTTCTCTGGAGGTAAATAAACTTTGAGCTGCAACAGAGTTAAGGTATTGAACATTAGCACTGAATGCTTTGCTTAAGTTTACGTCAAAGTCGGTTGCAGCTTTAGATGCTTGAAGGGCAGTTTCTGTATTTGTTCTTGCAGCATATAAATCTGTACCAAGGCTTACTCTATTGAATTTTGATAAATCTAATTTTGAAACATCAACAGCAGATTGTTTTTCAGAATTTAAAATCTGTTCAGTTACACGTGTTAACGCTTGTGCGTCAATTATTGAACTATTGTTGAATGCTCCGATATTTAATCCCATATTGTTTGCCTTTTTCTCCGACTCTATATGTTATATATATCGGTATTTTTTTTTTTATCTTTAGTCTTCAAATTGATTTTTTCGTTAAATATTAATTTTTGTTAACATAAATTTTAAAAAAAATATTAATCTGAAAAAATACTTGAAGAAAAAAATTGTTTTGGCTATGATATAGAATATAGATGTATATTTTAAAGGAATTTAATCATGAATCCAATCGTAGAAAATTTAGGAAAAGAATATTTAAATAAAGAACTTCCGGAACTTAACCCCGGTGATACGGTCAGAGTTTCGGTTCGTATCGTAGAAGGTAACAAAGAAAGAACTCAGGCTTTTGAAGGTACTATCCTTAAAAAGAGAGGTTCCGGTATCGGTAAAACCATCACTGTAAGAAAAATTTTTCAGGGTGTTGGTGTTGAACGTGTATTCCCCGTTTATTCTCCCCGTGTTGAAAAAATTACCATAGTAAGACGTGGTGATGTTAAACGTGCAAAATTGTATTACTTGAGAGAACGTTCGGGTAAAGCTACTCGTATTAAAGAAAAAATAGAAAAAAAATAGTCGTTTATTTATTTAAATAAAGTTGTTATAGCCGTAGTCATAAATAATGAATACGGCTTTTTTAAGGAATTTAACATGGATTTTATTCATTGGTATCCCGGTCATATTGCAAAAGCGGAAAAAAAGTTAAAAGAACAAATAAATATAGTTGATGTCATTATTGAAGTAATTGATTCAAGAATACCTTTGAGTTCAATGTATCCTGATATAAAAAAATTAATTAATGATAAGCCCAGACTTATTTTAATGAATAAGTCCGATTTGGCTGACAGTGAAGAAACTGTAAAATGGCTAAAACTAATTAAAGATTCATCGAAATGTACCGTTATTGCAACCAGTGCATCTGATAATAAAGATTTATCCAAAATTTTAAATAAAGTAACGGAATTAGGTCAGCCTAAAATAATAGCTCTGATGAAAAAGGGAATGCTTCCCAGAGCCGTAAGGGTTATGGTTGTAGGAATGCCAAACGTAGGTAAATCAAGTATAATAAATAAACTGATAAAAAAATCAAAAACAAAAACAGGGGCAAAAGCAGGTGTCACAAAAGAACAACAATGGGTTAGAATTAATCCGAAAGTTGATTTATTGGATACCCCCGGTATTATTCCATTAAAGCAGGAAAATCAAGAAACAGCTTATAAACTGGCATTTGTTGATTCTATAGGTGAACATGCTTATGACGTTGAAGCGGTTTGCACTATGTTTATTAATACGGTTAATAAAATATATCCTGACTTAATAAAAAATTATTATAAGTTGGAAACAGAAGAAACAACACTTGAAAATATTGCAATAAAAAGAAATTGGATAGTACAAGGTGCTAAACCCGATACAAAACGCTGTGCCCAAAACATATTAAATGACTTTAGAACAGGAAGACTGGGCAAATTGACTTTAGATATTCATGAATAAAAGATTTGATTTTGATGATAAATATTTAATCAAAGCCGATTACGTTATAGGCACTGATGAAGCAGGCAGAGGTCCGGGGGCAGGGCCTGTTTTTGCTGCTGCTGTTTGTTTTGTTTCTTTAGATAAAACGACAAAGAAATTGCTTGATAAGTTAAACGATTCCAAACAATTATCGGAAAAACTGCGTGAAGAATTATACGAAATTATTGTAGAAAACTCTATATGGTCTGTAAAATGCGGAAGTGTTGAAGATATAGAAAAATTAAATATTCTTCAAACCTCACTTTTAACAATGAAAAGCTGTGTTGATGAAATAAAAACAAAACCGGAATCAGAAAATATAATAGTTCTTGTTGACGGAAATAAAAAAATTCCGAAACTAAAATATTCACAAGAAACAATTATAAAAGGAGATTTTAAGTCTGCATCAATTGCCGCTGCAAGTATCATAGCAAAAGTTACACGTGACAGATATATGATTGAACTGGATAAAGAATTTCCAATGTACGGCTGGGCTGATAATAAAGGTTACATGACTCAACAGCACTTAGATGCGGTTGATAAATACGGGCTTACCAAATGGCATAGAAAAAAATTTTTTGAAAAACACTTTGAAAAATCACAACAACTTTCTATATTTGGAATAAATAAGTAATTAAAAGTCTATATACTAAATCTTAAATTTTTTATACTTTTGTTCAGGCAATTTTTTGCTGAAATTTTTCTTTATTAATTTAAGGGGATAAAATAGGAGGATAAATCATGGAGTTATCTAAACTTCAAGAGGAGTTTAAGAGTTATTTAACATCTTTGAACACGGAAAACAAAACAGCTGCTGCAAATCAGACCGAAGATTCAGATGAAAATACAAACGATGATGAACAAAAAAAATACGAACTTGATAACAAAAATATAAGTTTATTTTCCTATGCTGATGAATTTGATAAATTTTTAAATAATAAATACAAAAGTGATTTTGACAATGCAAAAATAAAAACAGATGATATTTTAAATTTAAAATTTGAAGACGGTAAATTTATAGAAGAAAGCAATGATGACTCAAAAACAGACGAAAATACAGCAAAAGTTGACAACGATAAAAATAACAGCGGGAATTTGCCTCTTGTTGGAATATTAAATGATTTATTAACTGACGAAAAAATGAAATATATTATAGATTCCGACGGAGATAAAAAGATAAGTAAAGATGAAATAAAAGAATTTATAAAATCAATAGAAGATTTGGACGGCACCGAAGGTGATATATCGTTAAAAGATATACTTGCAGGAACAAAAAAAATACAGGAACTTGATGCATCTGATTATGCAAATGACGATATATCGGATGTCCAATCCGGAAACAATGGTTCGTCGGGTGTTTCAGGTACTTCCGGTGATTCGGGGTCATATTCGGGATGTGCAGGCGGAGTATCCTATTCTCCAAGCGTAGCCGGTACTTCCGGAGTTTCTGACACATCGTCATCACCTGCAAGTGTTTCATCCTCATCTGAAAACGAAACAAGTTCTTCAGTTGACGGAGAAACATTAGAAGAACTGGAACAGCAAAAAGCAGAAAAAGAAATTGAAGTAACTGATGCTCAAAAATCATATAATGAAGTTTATACGGGTGAAAATCCGAATGTAAAAACCGCTCAAACAAAATATGACTCATCAAAAGCTGACTACGAAAATCTTTTACAACAAGAAGAAAGTTTAAATGCAGAACAGAAACAACAGCTTCAGGATGCAATAACAAATGTTGAAAAAGCAGTATCTGAAGTTGATAATGCTCAAATAACACTTCAAGAAGCAGAAAATGCAGTAACTTCACAGGAAAGCGTTATATCTCAAAACGAGTCTGATATAAGTGCATTAAAAGGTGCATTAGGTTCAATTGAAAGCAGTGATGCAGATGAGGAAAATAAATCCGAAATTAATGCAAAAAAAGCCGAGTTAAATTCACAAATAGCAGAAGCTGAAAAAAAATCGAATGAAGATAAGGCAAAATTAGAAGAACTAAAAACAAAACAAGAAGAAGCTCAAAAGACATTAACAGACAAAAAAGCCGAATTAGAAAAAGCACAAGAGGCTAAAACAAAATTAGAAGATGAATTTATTGTAAATAACGAAAAAATATCACAAGAATTAAAAAATGCACTTGAAACATACAGAACAGATGAAAAAAATGTACAAACAGTGAAAGATAGTGAGGCAGCTACGGCTAAAAGTGCTATAGATAAATCTCAAGGTGAATTACAGGAAATAAACAATAAAATAAACGAAAAGAAAGCTGAAAAAATAAAAGAAGATAATGAACCCGTTTCATCTGCTTCATCCGAAAATTTATCAAAAGGAACTTTTAAAGGAGTACTTGCAGGCAAAGAAGCAGTTGTTGAAAAATTATGCAAAAAATACGGAGTTGATTCAAAATTCATTGCGGCAGTAATTGGTGCGGAAACAGGCTGGGGTTCTGCAGGTGTTGCGGATTTAAATAATCCTATGAGTTACAGGGCAGCAGGCGACTTAGGAAAAAATGCCAGAGGGTTTGGAAAGTTTTCAACAATTGAAGCAGGTTTAGAAGCAGGAATTAGAAACCTTGCAGGATACACTAAAAATTACGGTGTGGGAAAAATAGATATAAATCACGTTGACCAGATAGGTAAAATATACTGTGAAGGCGGAGAATGGGCTAGTCTGGTTCGCAGCTGCTACTCTCAGCTTTGATGATTATATTTTAACTAAATAATTTTAGTAAAACAAAAACGGGTATCAAAAAGTCAAAATAAGAACTTGTATATAAGCGTATAAGTTCATAAGTTTTTATCTTCTCTACAGAAAAATTTTTGACTTTTTTTTGAAAACCCGTTTTCTCAATTTTTTTAATATATTTATTTTTAAATAACAAAAAAAATATTTTTGTTTTTTTATGTAAACGATGGAAAGAAATAAGGAGTGGTTTATATGTTGGCAAATTTGTATGCCTGCCACAATTGTTGTGATGTTCAAAAAAATGGTTTAAATCATAATTATAATACTTTTTTATTTTATAATACAGGATTAAATGAAGATTCTTTTCAAAAATCTCAAATTAATTTAGAAAATAAAAATAATAAAGTAATAAATAAATTTTTTAAAATACCGTCTTTTAAAGCAAAACATAGTAAAAATAACACAATAGATAATTACACATTTAATCTTTGGGAAACGAGAAAAGCATCTTTAAACGGAACATTAAACAGAACATTAATTGAAGAAACCCTTCCAAGCGAAGAAGATTTCAAAACTTATTATTCCCATGTATTGGATAAACTGCCGGATAATTCTCCTAAAGCAGAAAAAAATCACGTTATGCTGCAGGCTATGTTAAATTTTTATATGCAGAGAGCTTTGGATGTGGTTTTTTACAGGGATATTATTGATAATTTAAACAAAACAAAGTTCCCTCCGCTTTATAAATTAGAATGTGAAAAAATAATTATGGAAGCAGGCAGACAACATTCTCAAATGTTAACTAACAATCAAAATATGCCGATTGAAGAATATAATAAAAACATTAAATTTATGGCTGATGATAATGATACGGAACAAATTACCAAATTATTAAAATTAGGAGGAATTAATACTATAGATCAGCTTCATGATTTTATATCAAGAATCAGAATAAATAATAAAAACGGAATATTTGGTTTACAAAGTCTAAAATCACTTGATATTTATTCTAAAACAGATAAAAAAAGTAACTTTAGCCAATTTACTGAATATCTTATATATTTATATAACAAAACAGAAAATAAGTCGGAATTTAATCCTAATTTAAAACTGGAATTTCTTACCAAAAATCTGGGATTAATTGATATTGATGATTTTGATAATAAATTTGCCCACCTGAAAAAAGATTTTAATGATTTTTCAACAATTTCAGACAAGGCAGAAGCTATTGACTATCTTCAAGCTGCCTATGACAAAAAAATAGAATTTATTAAAAATATAATTGGTGAACCGCCTAAAAATATATATACCGATGCCTCGAAATTATACTTTGATAAAACTAAAACCATAAAAGAAAAATTCAAAGCTATTGAAAAATTACCGGTGCCTGAGTCTATTAAATTTAAAATTCATAAGGAATTAGTTTCAATGTTTCAGGCAAAAGAGTTTGACTATATGATTATCCCCTTAAAAATAAAGAATCAAGTTCATGAAGAAATAAATGAACAGCGTGAATTAAAAACATTATATCCGTTTTTATGTCAAAATTTTCCGGAACAAGGAGAAGAAAAACTTAAAAGGATAACTAAAAATACTTATGGCAAATTAAATGAACAAAGGCAAAAAAGTATTCTGTTTCCAACCGCAGAAAACATTTATTTAAATCATTGCGATATAATTGATACTCTTTACAAAAATAATCAGGGACAAAATCTTAATCCTTTAAATTTATTAATTGACACATTAAAAGTACCTGATTCGCCCATTAAAATATCAAAAAATTCTCTTTTTATTATTAATAATTTTAACGGTCTAAATGATGTTAATGATAAAATCGATTTGCTTCAATTTTTATTGGAATACAAAACTAATGTTGATGATTTAAATGCCATTTCGGACAAAAAAACAGTAATATCTAATGACAATATATTTGAATGTATTCAAAATAAAAATAACATAATCAATGAAATAAAAAAATCAACAAATAAAAATTTTGATGAAGCTGAAAAATCGTTCAATGATTTTTTTGATTTATATAATGTAATATACAATGACGGTAATTTTAATACACATGATTTTGATGTATTTGCCAAAATTCTTGATACATTTAATATAAACCAAAATAAAGGAATTCTAAAACTATACAATAAAGTTAATTTTACTGATGAGAAAAATTTATCTGAAGAACAATTTAAAAAATTTATTGATTTAATGACATTTTACGATTTCCCCTCAGATAATAAAACAACAGAGAACAATAAAATAAAAGGTACGAAAAAAAATAATCAACAAAAAATAAATATTCCAAAGAGAGAAACTTTAGAATTAAAAAAACTGAATATTGAAAAACAAATAAAGGACTTTATTGATTCGGATAAATATAATTTCTTACTCGGTAAATCAACAAAAGATATTTATCTTGCATATAAAGACATTATAAATAAAAATCCTCAAGATATAAGCGGTGTTCTTCAAAGCATTAAAACCTATGATAATGAAAACATAAGTCAAATGCTTGAATTTAAAAATCAATTTTTCTCAAATATAAAATTTTCGGAATTTAACGATTTTATTTTACAAAACAATATTAAATTTAATAACTCCGCAAATAATATTAGTCATATTACACACTGCAGCACCTTATTGGAAACCGCCCGTTTCAATCCTTCAGCTTTTGATTATTTAACACATTCAACTTTTTTGGGAGAATCTAAAAAATTATTAGGTAATTTCATTAATCATTACCAAAAAGGTGTATTTTTAAGTCCGCTGAATATAATCGCCGATAAAAAGGTACCCTCTTTAAAAGCATTAAATAATTATGCCGACAATGAAGGAAATTATGATAATGTAATAAGAAGTCTTAAACGTATACCCAAAGATATGGATTTTAAAGAATTTGATGATATTATTTCAAATTCAAATAAATTATTAAAAAAATTCAATTTCACTAATATTTTAATAAATAATAAAAATATTAACAATATTGATTTTAAGCTGATTCGTACATCAAAAGGCAGTGACTGCGAAAAATTAAATAATATAATATCTCCTGATTATAACAAAACAGGTGAAAATTTTATTGCAAATCTGCCCGAAGCAATGACTGAAATAAAAACTCATTATTCAAATGTCGATATCGCTGATGATATAGTAAAAAATATTATTGATGATTTTGTATCAAAAAAACAATTATCATATAAAAATATTATTTCAAAATTTAATATTGAAACAGATATAAAAGCAGGTAAAGAAAATGATTATAAAGATTATGTCGTTTCACAACTTCCAAAAGAATTTATAGATTTGGTAAATGATGATTCATGGCTTCAAGTAAACGGAAAAACACCAAATATTTCAAAACATGCACGTTTGCGATTAATTGAACGATTTGCATTTCAAAATGATAAAACAGGTGAAAGAATATATGATAAATCAACAAAAGAATATTTAAATAATATTTTAAAAACTATCTACACTCAAATTCCTTCTTCAATCAATTTAGATAAAGAAAATCATATAAATGTATTAAATAATAAAATAAATGCTATATTTAATAACGACGGAAAAATGATTACAATTTATCCGTGTTAGATGTATTTTTTTAAAATAAAAAAATGCGGGATTATTTTAAATAAATCCCGCTTTTGTTTTCTCTTTTATAGAAAACTGCTACGTAAATTCTTTTTTTTAGCGGGCTTTTTTATTAGCTGGCAGATTAGTTAAGTTTTAGGTAAACTAATGCATCCGCAATGCACGTTAATACCGCATTTTATTTGGCTCTTATTAACTTCCGGCAGGCAGTAGGGCAGGCTTTAGCCTACCAAAATTTAATGTTTTATTGTTTGTAAGACTAAAGAGTCTACCAAACTTACTACTTACTAATTTGCAGGTATTCTGCAAATTTGCGGATGAACCATTGTTCCGCCTGAATTATTACAATTACTTGCCTGTTCGGAATAAGCGTTATAATCTAAAGCTGTAACCGTAGCTGTTACACCATATCCGCAAATTCTGCAAACTCCGCAGTTAATTGTAGAATAATCATTACAATATCTACACCTTTCACTATAATCATAGCTTCTTGCTCCAACATTCGGCGTTGTATAATTATCCATAAAATATCCTTTAATTCCATTTGAACAAGTAATTTCATAATAACCGTCAGACATCAATATTAAATTATTTTCAATAATATCATCATATAATTCCAACATTTCATCTTCCGATAAATTTTCTATATAGTCATAATTCATTTATGTCCTCCTAAATTAACTTAATTTAATATAACTGCCTAAAATCCGCCCGCAATCTGCATCCGTATATTTAATCATTCCGGAATAAGGGGTAAATGTCAGTTCCTCAAAATATAACTTATTTTGATAAATCATCCAGTCAACCCTTACAAAATTAAAACTTTTTGACAATTCAACAGATAATTCAACAGATTGTTTAATAAATTTATCAATTGGCATTTTTATATTTTCTTCCGCAAAGCAAAAAATATTTCCAATTGATATAAAATTTTCATCCCAAATGCTCATTTTATTTTCATTATGAAATTTTACAATAACTGCGGGTTTTCCCTTAAAACAATATACATTTATAGTTTCAGACTTTTTATTTATTTCATTTCTCATTAACGGTTCAATTAATATTTTGGGTTCAATACCTTTGTATTGCATTTCAAACCCGTTCCAAAAGCTGTAATCCTGTTCCAGCCAACCCGTCATTTTTCTTCTTACTATATCGAACAATCGTTTGTTTTTTAAAAATTCTTCTTTATTTTTAATAATATAATGCCACTTGCAGCCGTGATTGCACTTGATTACAAAAGCATTAGGCAGTTTTTCCCAATCTATTTGATTATAGTAAGTGGTAACATCTTGTTTTGGTAGACTAAAGTCTACCCTACTACCTTTTTTATTAAGAAGATAAGTTGTCATATCATTAAATTTAGGGTGTAAAGCATCAATTTTTCCGTCACTGCGAGGACTTTTACATAAACTTACAGGCTGATAATAATAGCTTTG
>CAJONH010000054.1 GCA_905235825.1 Candidatus Gastranaerophilales bacterium | reverse complement strand
CCGGTCCGCCTTTTGGTCCTTCGTAACGAATAACAACTACATCGCCTGCCTTAACTTTATCCTCCATAATAGCCTGCATAGCATCTTCTTCACTATCATAAGTTTTAGCTTTTCCCGTAAATTCAAGACATTCTTTTTCAACACCCGAAATTTTAACAACAGCACCGTCAGGTGCTAAATTTCCATGAAGAACAGCCAAGCCGGGGTTCGAAGTAATAGGGTCAGAAATTGGGCGAATTACTTCATTATCACACCAAATATCGGAAGCAGCGATTTCGGAAAGTTTTAAGCCTGAAACACCGATTGTATCTTTCATTTCAGGTACAGCACCATAGATTGTTTTAATGACGGCAGGAATACCTCCGGCATTATCCAAATCTGTCATTGTTTTTGCGGCAGAAGGATCCAATTTAATTATTTGCGGAACTTTAAAACTTAATTCTTCAAAGTCTTTAAGTGTGATATCAGCACCTGCTTCATTTGCTATGGCAAGCAGGTGAAGTATTGAATTAGTTGAACCGCCTAAAGCTAAATCGGCGATAATTGCGTTCCTTATTGATTCTCTTGTTATGATAGAAGAAGGTCTTATATCTTTTTCTATTAATTCATTAATTATAACACCCGAATCAAAAGCAATTCTTTTTGTTTTTGCACTGACGGCAGGAGATGTAGCACATCCGGGAAGACTCATCCCCATAACTTCTGTCAGGCAAGCCATTGTATTTGCTGTGTATAGTCCCTGACAGGCACCTGCTGTAGGACAGGAAGTAATTTCCATTTGTTTTAATTTTTTCTCATCTATTTCACCGTTAGTAAATTTGCCTATTGCTTCAAATGTACCTTTTATCATTGTAAGTGTTGCATTTTGGCATTTACCGTCAGACATCGGGCCAACCGTAACAACAATGCAAGGAATATCAAGTCTTGCGGCAGCAATAAGCATACCCGGAGTAACTTTGTCACAATTGGTGAGAAGCACAAGTCCGTCAAGTTTATGAGCCATTGCAACGGATTCAACGCAATCGGCAATTAAATCACGGGAAGGCAGGGAATAATTCATACCGCTGTGTCCCATAGCAATACCGTCACAAATGGCAGGAACTCCGAAAATAAATGCCTGCCCCCCGCCGGAATGTATACCTTTTTCAATCTGACGTTCAAGTTCACGCATTCCGCAATGTCCGGGAACCAAATCGGTAAAACTGCTTGCTATACCGATAAATCGTGAATTAATTTGCTTTTCACTGACACCTGTTGCGTATAAAAGTGCTCTATGAGGTGTTCTTTGAAGTCCTTGTTTAATTTCATCGCTTCTCATATTAAATCTCCTTTTTGTGCGGGTTTTATTGTCAATTATAATATAAAGTATATAAAAATGAATAAAAGCTTTCAAAAAATTAATTAAAAAACGGATTTATGAGTAAACTACATTATTTTTTTGAAACGCATTTTACGATAGCATCCATTAATCGGGGAACTTCTATAACCTCAATATCGAATTTATCTTCTTTTTTGTGATTAAATTTAGGAACAATAGCTTTTTTAAATCCCAATTTTTGAGCTTCATAAATACGTTTTTCAAGATTATTGACGTTTCTTATTTCCCCCGAAAGACTTATTTCTCCTATTATTACACAATCACTGTCAACGGTTACATCTCTAAAACATGTTGCAATTGCAAGTGCTATGCCTAAATCTGCGGCAGGTTCATCAATTTCAATACCGCCTGTTACATTTACATATACATCGTGTTTGGAAAGATTAATCCCTATACGTTTTTCAAGTACTGCAATAATTTGTAAGAGCCTGTTAAATTCAATTCCTGTTCCTACCCGTCTGGGAGAAGGATATGAAGTTGTTCCGACAAGTGCCTGAATTTCAACAAGCAAAGCCCTTGTACCTTCGTTTGCGGCAATAATGACACTGCCCGGAGCCGAATTATTTCCTCTTTCTTTCATAAAAAGCTCGCCGGGATTTGTAACTTCTTCTAATCCCGATTCTGCCATATTAAAAATACCTATTTCATTAGTTGAGCCGAAACGATTTTTTATAGCACGAAGAAGTCTTTGTGATTTATATCTGTCACCTTCAAAATATATGACGGTATCTACCATGTGTTCCAATACCTTCGGCCCTGCTATATTTCCGTCTTTTGTAACATGACCTATTACAATAACGGTAATGTTTTTATTTTTAGCCGTATCAGTTAAAAGGTTTGTACATTCTCTTATTTGAGATACACTTCCTGACGAACTTGTAATATTTGGAGTATAAACTGATTGAATTGAATCTATTACGAGAATTTCAGGTTTAATGTCGTCAATTTGCTTTAAAACCGCCTCAAGATTTGTTTGAGAATATACATAAAGATTATCTGTATTTACATTAAGTCTTTTTGCTCTTAATTTTACCTGTGAACCTGATTCTTCCGCACAAACATATAAAAGTTTTTTACCCTGTTTACATATATTACCCGCTGTTTGAAGAATGAGAGTTGATTTACCTATCCCCGGATCGCCCGCTAAAAGAACAAGGGAACCTTGAACAAGTCCACCGCCCAAAACCCTGTCAAATTCTTCAAATCCGCTTGAAACTCTAATGTTTTCCGTTATTTCTATTTCATTAATTAAACAAACGGGGCTGTCATCAATTATAACACTTTGTCTGCTATTTGAGGTTTCTTTTACTTCAACTTCTTCCGTTAATGTTCCCCAGCTTCCGCAATCAGGACATTTTCCTATATATCTGGGAGATTCATAAGCACAATTTTGGCATACCCACTTTGTTTTAACTTTAGCCATTTTCGTTTTTCTCTTTTTCCTGCCATCTTGAATGTTCTTTTTCATCAATCTCATGTACATTTTTTATCAATGCATTTGAAATTAAAAGTAAAAAAGGATTTACTCCCGGGCTTGTATTTAAAAACACTTCCGTTTCCGATTTTTCTGCTTTGTCTTTATTAAATTCGGGTTTAACCGCTAAATCAAAATTAATGTTAATACTGTAGCGTTTGCTTTCAAGTTTCATTAATTCCGTAAATTCTTTTAAAGGAAATGTTTCAGATGATATAACCTCTATTTTTATTCCGTCTTCATCGGTTTTTAAAATCTGAGCTTGTAAATTTCCGTAATTTTTAGTGGAAAGCAATATTCCGACGCTGTCAAGTCCAATAGCTTCTTCATCCGTAGAACCTGCCGTTCCGATTTCGAGTTTAAATGTATCGGGATTAGTTAACGGCAGCCACGGTAAATACATAAGCATAGCGGTTTTAAGACTTTGAACATCGGAAGTCGAAGCCGCCGAAACAAAAGAAATTATTTTTGTTAAATGTGAGAGTTGTTCGTCTTTCATGCTGACACCCATTTGATTATAATTTGCCAGCATTTTATAAAGATTAGACATAGCTTCTTTTGAACTGTTTTGAAGTACGGAGGAAAGCTGTGATAAATTCATATTTGAAGCTAATAAAAGAAGTGCCGTTTGCTGATTATTCAATTTTGCATCTGTTGTTAAACGTGCAACCAGCTGTTCAAACTCTTTGGGAAATTTAAGCAGGTCTTTTACCATATTAATTGTTTGCTGCTCGTTAAGTAATGCCGGTTCATTTGCAGTTGATTTCAGCTGTGAAACAGTGTTAGTAAGAACATTCATTAACGGTGTCTGCTGATTTTGCTGCTGCAAAGGTGCAGGAACAAAATTTTGTAACGGAGAAACAGGTGCATTATTTTGTGCGGCAGATGCACTTTGCGGATTTGGTATATTTTGCTGTGCAAAATTATATCCGTTTTGAAAATTATTAAAAAATGAACCTGAATTATTTATCGGCATAACTATAAATTAACATGCATACATTAAAAAAACATATCTTTATGTAGTTTCTTTAATTAAAATTCAAAAAAAGTCCATAAAAAATTAATTTTTAAAAGAACGCTGAATTTTATAAAGTTCTAACGTATTTTCCATTAACATTGCAATAGTCATAGGCCCGATGCCGCCCGGAACGGGAGTTATATATGCCGCTTTATTTAAACATCCGTTGAAATCAACATCGCCTTTAATTCCAGAATCGGTTCTATTAATACCTACATCAATAATTACGGCATTTTCTTTTATAAAATCTCCTTTTATAAAATCGGGTCTGCCTATTGCTGAAATTAGTATATCTGCCGTTTTAGCAAGCTCTTTCAAATTTTTGGTGTAACTGTGAGCTATTGTTACCGTTGCATTTTTTTGCTGTAAAAGCATTGAAATTGGTTTACCTGCTATATTTGAACGTCCTATTACAACCGCATTAAATCCTTCGGTTTGAATATTATAATGTTCTATAAGTTTTATTATTCCTTTTGGTGTGCAGGGATATACATAAGGTTTATAACCTAAAGCCAATCGACCGAAATTATAAGAGGTAAATCCGTCGCAGTCTTTTACGGGTTCAATAGCTTCAATAATACGCTGCTGATTAATTCCGGCAGGTAAAGGCAATTGAACCAAAATTCCGTTTATATCATCATCTTCATTTAATATATAAATATGTTCAAGAAGATTTTCTTCCGTAACATCAGAGGGCAGAGAAATTACAACAGATTCAAAACCGATATATTCGGCTTTTTTTTGTTTATTTTTTACATAAATCTGACTTGCAGGATTATTTCCGGCAAGTATAACTGCAAGTTTTGGTTTTTTTGCCAGTTTTTGAACTTCTGATTTCAATTCTTCGCAAATTTCATTTGCAAAAGTTCTTCCGTCAAGAATTACTGCCATTACTCACCTCGTTCCTGAGGTATATTTAATCTGTAATATAATTGTTCGACTGCATTTTCAACGATAGCGGATTCTTTAGTTATTCTGTGCAGTTTTAATTCATTATCTTTCGGAATAGTTCCCAGTGTAGCCAAATCATATTTTTTTAGAAGTTCCAATAAAGGCTCCATGTCTTGTTTGTTAACTTTATTCAGAATAACTCCGAGCTGTTCGCCTGCCGCATATTTTGCACTGTATTCTTCAATTCTTTTTGCAAGATTTACCGAGGCTTCATTAGGATGTGCAATAACCAATGTTACGTTTATCGGTATATCTACAAGCTGATATAAATATTTGAGGTCAAATTCACAATCAAAAATTACGAAATCATATCTGGATATTAGTTTTACAAGAGCATCGTTAAGCTGTTTTGTAATCGGACATCTGCAATCTTTAGAACCCACAAGCCATGAAACGATTATATCAGTATTATCATCAATCGGTTCAAGGATGTCCTCTAAAGCCCATTCAATAAACTCTTGTTTTGTCATATTTTCGGGAATACCTGTTTTATATTCATGCTTCCCGCTTCTTATTCCGTATATGGTTTGTCTTATATCCCTGCCAAAACTGTGTCCGAGTTCCGACGTTAAATCATTATCAAATAAAAGTACGGTTTTATCCGGATGTTTTTTCCTTATTACATTCCATAATGCTTTTACTATAGTTGTCTTTCCGCTTCCGCTCTTTCCCGTTACGGCAATTGATACAGTCATTAAATCTCCATTTTTGTTATTTCTATTTTACATTAAAATGCACTATTTTTCAATTTTGAAAAATTTTTAAAAATATAGTATAATAAAGTAAGTGGGTTTTTATCATGATAAAAAAAGAAAAACT
>CAJONH010000053.1 GCA_905235825.1 Candidatus Gastranaerophilales bacterium | reverse complement strand
TTTAAATAAGTTCGTCAATGGTCTTGCTTATTTGTATTTCTTTTTTATATTGTTGCCATATAAATTATAGCATACGATTAATTCTGCATAGTACTTTAGCATGTTAACTTTTATTGCAAAGATATATACAAAAAAGGCAATATTTTAAATTTTAAATACTTTATATATACGAGAGATATAACAAACAATATAATCATACTTATAGGGAATTTACAGATAATGTTTAAAAGTTAAACATATCTAAATCAGTTAAATTAGTCTTGATTTTATTTATTAGAGAGAAAAGGGGATAAAAATGACTAACGGTTTTTTTACGCAGCCAAACAAGTTGTATAATGGTAACAATGAAGTAAAACCCAAAACCATAACAATTGATGCACGTTATAAAGAGATGTATTGTCAATCATCATCACGGGATATTATAAAAGAGGATGCCCGAGAAAAAAGTAATCAACAGGTATTTTGGAATTATATGATGAATACATCAATGCAAAATGCCATACTTCAAATGAGTAAACGTGAAACTGCCGTCGTTAAATAAATGCAGTTACAAATAAAGAGTGGAAAAGATTAACTATACTAAAGACCATTTTTTCTTTAATTCTTTTAATGTTCCGTTATTTTTCATTCCTGTTATAATTGAATCGAGTGTTTCTTTCAAAAGTTTATCATCGGTTTGTTTTATACCTATGGAATAATGTTCTGCAGATATTCTGCCTTTTAGAACTCTAAAACCTTTATTTTTAGCAATAAATCCGGATATTATTGTATCATCACTGCTGAGAGCATCCCCTTTACCGTCTTTTAATGCTTGGAATGCCTCTTTATATGTTGAATAACCTACAATTCTTGCAGTAGGAATAACACGGCGTAAATTTTGTTCTGAAGTCGAACCCATAACAACAATTGTGGTTTTATCTTTTAAATCTGCAAACGAATATATTTTACTTTTATTTTTTACAACAGCTGTTTGTCCTGCCGTATAGTAAGGAATAGAAAAATCAATTATATATCTTCTTGATTCGGTATTTGACATCGTTGCAATTATCATATCAACTTCACCTGATGTAACTGCTTCTATTCTTGTATTTGATGTTACGGGAACAAATTTTATATTTTTTTCACTGCCTGTTAGTTTATTTGCAATATATTTTGCTACATCTATATCAAATCCGTCGTACTGTCCTTTTTCGTTTATATGACCGAAAGGACCTGCATCCTGTTTAACACCGGCTATAATTAAATTACGATTTATAATTTTATCTAAAGTATTTTCTTTTTCTTTTTTAGTGCAGGCCGTTAATAACAAAAGGCTCATTATTATAAGGCATAAGATTTTTTTCATGATAAGGTCTTTTCTTTTTTATTTTTTAGATAATCATACATACGTGAATTTATTTCTCCTCCGACCAGTAAAATTAGAGAAGTATAATAAAGCCATACCATTAATATGGCAAAAGCACCGATTGTTCCGTATATTTTGTTATAGGCATTTAAATTACTTAAATATATAGAAAAACACCATGAGCCAATCATCCAAAATATACTGAAAAATATAGTTCCGGGAATTACGCTTGCTACTCTTAATTTATCCTGTTTTTTTATATCAGGTAAAATCAAATAATTTGCATAAGCACTAAAAGCAAGAGCCAAACAAGATACAGGCCATCTTACAATTGCAATAATATCTATTGACATCTGAGAAAGTGCCGTATATTCAATTAAGAAATTTAAAATAACTTTTCCTAAAACGATAAAATTTACAGCCAAAAATAAAAGAAATGAATTTACAAATACCATCAAAACGGATAAAATTCTTGTATAAATGAAACTTCTTGTTTCTTCGATAGCATAAGCTCTATTTAAACCTTTGATAATAACTGCAATAGCATTTGCACTGAGTGCGATTGTTACACATAAACCAAAGACTGCAACAAATGTTCCCTGTTTAAAAATCATAGCTTCATTTAACGCATTTAGAATTAAATTTGCAACATCTTTTGGTGCAATATTTTGTATAAAATCAAGAATAGGAAGAATTAAAGTTTTTTTACCCATCCATGCAAAAAGAGAAGTTAAAAACAACAAAGAAGGAAATAACCCCAAAATGAACCAAAAAGCCATTTCAGCGGCAACTCCGAAGAAATCCAATACAATGATTTTATTTATTAAATTTTCAATGTATTTTCTCATTCTGCTTGTATTTCACTTTGAACACGTTTTAACAATTTATCAAATGCAATAGGAATGGGTTTTTTAATTGTACAACCTGCTGCAAAAGTATGCCCGCCTCCGCCGAATTCCAGTGCAACAGGAATTATATTTATATTTTTACTTCTTAAACTTACTTTTGTCCAGCCTTCTTTTGTTTCTTTTAAAATAGCTGCAATTTCAACATTTTTTGATGTACGTAATACTTCAACTATTCCTTCGGTATATTCATCATTAGCATCAAATTTACTCATATCGCTTCTTGTAATTTTAGCGAAAGCGATTTTTCCGTTATTAAAAAAGAGTGAATTAGAAACTATATAAGCCTGAAACTGAACCATTGACTGAGGTTTAGTTTCGTAGCAGGCTCTATATTCTTCCATTGGTGATACACCGAGTTTAACAAGTTCTGCTGCCAAATTGAAGCATTCAACACCTGTATTATCATATCTGAAACCGCCTGTATCGGTAAGTAATGAAGTATATATACATCTTGCAACATCTAAAGGAATTTTATATTCCCACCGTGAAAAAATTTTATATAAAAGTATGCCCACACAGGCTGCTTCACCATCCACAATATTTATATCGCCATATCCTATATTTGTTTTATGGTGGTCAATATTAACTTTTGTTTTTGCATTATCAAAAATAACGGTTCCCGAAACCATTCTATCTTTAGAGGCAACGTCCACGGCAATAGCCAAATCATATTTTGTATCGGGATTAATTGTTTGTACATCCTTAAATCGTCCAAAATCAGGCAGATAATTATAAAGTGCAGGAAGTGAACCTGCATAAACAGAATCAACTTTTTTATTAAAACACTTTTCAATCATTAAACTTATTGCAAGATTTGAGCCTAATGTATCACCGTCAGGACTCACGTGCGAAAATACAATTATACTTTCCGCCTTTTCTATTTTATTTTTAAGTTCCAAATATAATTTATTCATACTTACATCTAATCCGGTTTTGCACTTGCCGGCTTTTTCCGTTCGCTTTCCGGCTTTTCAGCCTTACGGAATTTCGCTCAGCCCCGCCGGCAAAGTGCTTATTTTTCTCTTAATAAATTATACAATAAAAATCAGATTTTGCGGAAAAATTATAAATATAATTTTCGAACAATATCAGTTGATTATTTTTATTTTTTTTGTTATCCTTTTTCGGTAAACTTCAAAAAAAGAAGAATTACTATGACGGAAAAACAAGATATTATAGCTATTGGTGAAAGTTTAATAGAGCTTTCTACAAGTGAAAGTCTTACAAATGCCAAAAGTCTGGATAAATATTACGGCGGGGATACTCTTGCTACAGCTGTTGCTGCATTGCGTTTAGGTTCTAAAACAGGTTTTATCTCCCGTATAGGTACTGATTGCTTTCAGGATTATTTAACTCAAAGCTGGATTTCTGAAGGACTGGATATATCGCAGGTTAAACCGGTAAAAGGCATTAACGGTCTTTATATGGTTTCTAAAGTGCAGGATTGCAGTACAAAAGAGTTTGCATATTATCGTAAGAAAACAGCAGCCACCGGACTTTCTATTGAAGATATTTCGCCTGAATATATTCTTAATTCTTCATTATTATATTCTACGGGAATAACTCAATCGCTTTCAATATCTGCAAGGGAAGCTGTTAAATATGCGTTTGAAACAGCAAGAGAAAATAATGTTTTAACTGCTTATGACCCTAATTTTACACCTTTAATATGGACGGAAGAAGAAGCTCTCGAATCATTTGAAGAAATTTCCGATTTTATAGATATTATATTTATAAATGCAAAGAATGATGCTCCCGTTATTTTTGAATTTACATCGGTTGATAATCAAATAAAATATCTTTGGGATAAAGGAATAAGTACCGTTATAATCAAATCCTCGGAGGAAAAAGGATATTACGTAGGTTATCAGGGAAATATAAGTTTTGTTCAATATTATAATGACAGAATAGTTGATAATACCGGTGCCGGTGATGCTTTTAACGGCGGAGTTTTACACGGAATTGTTTCCGGTATGCCGCCTTATAAAGCAGTTAATTTAGGTTCTATTGTTGCAGGTTTACAGGTTCAAAAATTCGGTGCAATAAAATCCATTCCATCGGGAGAGGAAGTTTATAGAATTTTTAAAGGTCAATATGACTAAAAAAATCTGTATATCCGGTTACTACGGGTTTGATAATTTTGGCGACGAAACTGTTTTAAAAATTCTTATTGATAATTTAAAAACGTATATTAATTTGTCAAATATTACGGTTTTTTCGGTTAACCCGAAAAAAACGGCAGAAACATTTAATGTAAAAAGTGTTAATACATTTAATCCTTTCTCTGTTGTATTCTCGATTTTTAAATGCAGTTATTTAATATCAGGCGGAGGAAGTCTTTTGCAGGATAAAACAAGTATTAAAAGTCTTATTTATTATCTTATGGTATTTTTTACCGCATTTTTTTTCCGAAAAAAAGTTATTATATTTGCTCAGGGCATAGGTCCAATTAATAATGCTCTTTTAAAAAAATTAACAATTATGTTTTTAAAACATGCTTTATATATTAGTGTACGTGATGAAAACAGTTTAAATTTACTGTTTGATAACGGAATAAAAAATGCAGAAAAATGTTTTGACCCTGTTTGGAATATAAATGTTAATAAAACTGTAAATATAGGGAAAATAGGTGTTCAATTGAGAAAATTTCCCATGATTACAGATGTTTTTATAAATAAACTTGCTCTTAATATCAATAAGTATTATTCGGATAAGGAAATTTTAATTTTATCATTGCAAAATAAAATAGATTTAGAAGTTTGTAAAAAGTTAAAAAATGTATTAAATGACATAAATCCGGAAATAAATGTAAAAATTATTGAAAATACATCAAACATCAAAGTTACGGAAGATATATCTTCTTGCGAAGCAATAATAGCAATGAGATATCATGCCTGTTTAGTTTCCGTTAAATCGGGAGTAAAACTTTTACCGGTCAATTATGATATAAAAGTTCAATCACTTGCAAACGATTTCGATTTAATATGTATAAACTCGGAAAACGATATGGATGAAAAATTTAGAACATTTATAAATTCTGATATTAAATATGATGAAACAAAAATATATAACAGAAAATATAATTTTACAAATCTGTTAAAATATATAAATTAATCTAATCTGGTTTCGCACTCTGCCGCCGTGTCAACCCCGCCGGCAAAGTGCTCACTTTTTAAAGTCACCACTCCCAAATTTCG
>CAJONH010000052.1 GCA_905235825.1 Candidatus Gastranaerophilales bacterium | reverse complement strand
CCGTTTTGGTATAATGCTTACATTTTCCATGCTTACTAAAAACGAGTATCTTGATATTGTCAAAAAAATAGCGGAAGATTGCTGTATTACAATAAATGATACATTGTTAAAACAGGCAGAACAATTTGCTGCATTAAAGAGCATAAGAACCCCTCGTGTTGCAAGACAATTTATCATTGATTATATTGCAGATACGAAGTTATAATTCATTATCTTGGCTTCTTCTTGCATATTTGGAGTTTTTATAGCTTTCTGATAAATAATCCAAACCGGGTTCGACGGTTTTCTTTATAACAATATTTTCAACAAAGTTATCAATCGGTTTAATAAGCAAGCCCAAACTCAAGAAACCGCCGGCTGTTTTAACCAGTTTATTTCTGAATATTTGATTTTCGTGATAATCTTTTAAAATACTTTTAGCCGCTTTTCCCATATAATTATCGGGATATATTTTTGCATAATCACTTTGAAGTGTTTGGAATTTTTTAAATAATTTATCGGACAAATTCTTCGGTTTTTTGTTTTGCATCAGTTCCTTACGCATTTCCATAACTTCCAGTGCTTTTTCTTCCGCAAATTTACCGAGTTTATCTTTATTTGCAAGTGCTATAGAATCATTATCTTTAAATGGATTTAAAAATGCGAAAACTTGTTTAACCTGAGAAAGAATTTTAAAATCGCCCTGTTTATTACCTGCAGCTTCTAAAATTGAATTTTTAAAACCTTCGGCATATTCTTTCGGATTATTTTCAAACGAACTCAAACTTTTTGACTGCATATAAGAAATTGATTTATCAAGTACATCAATTTTTGATTGAGAAGTCAAACCTGCTTTTGTAAATCTATCTACTGACGAAGCTGCTTTTTGTCCTAGTAAAACCGCACCTGTCGGCATTATAACACTTGCTAATGCCTGAAAAACAGTTTCCTGCACACCACGTCTTTTACTTGGACTGTATTGTGTCGCATCATTTTTATATTTATCATAAATATCAGCACCAAAATACATTAGTGCAGGTATCCATAATGCAGTTCCGATTTTTGGAGAAATACTGTGAACTGCTGCACCTAATTCGTTAGAATAAGCACACCCTCTTAACGGCCATTGCATAAGAGGATCTTTATATCCGCTTGCAATATCTTCTTTGAATGAAGTTTTGCTTTTTAATGTCTGCTTTGTTAAATTAGATTCTACTAAATTCATAATACTATTTATTTCCCCATTTTCTTGCCACCGGCATGCACTATTTATACAAAAATCGTAAAAGAAAAAATTGCTTTTTTTTTGAAATATTAAAACAATACTTTACTAATTTTAACTAAAAGGTATTGTACTACTTAAAAATTCAGAAACAATACCTCTGAAAAAGTTTGTAGAAAAATAAGTATTGTAAAAAAAATTATGTGGGATTGACAAATTTTTTTATTTTTGTTTTTATTGTGAGCAAGGAATATTTAAATGGAAAATAATTTTAAAAATAGTTTTATATGTTGTTGTTGTAGATTCTTTAGCAAGGACTTACAACATTTTTGATGTTGAAATATAAAAGCATTATATAAAGAAGTTCTTGCATATTTTTTGTAAGGACTTTTTTATTGGAGAAAATTATGAAACTTAATAACAACACAACAGTTAATAATACGGTATATAATCCGAATTTTAAAAATACTGCACTGATGACACCTTTAAGCAAATCACTTTACACTTTAGGTAATAATGATATGCTTAATGCAGCCGCAATTGATGTTTTTGCAATGGATACCCCGAGAACCGCCGTTGAATTTCAACATAGAGGGAAACAGGCAGGTATAGAAATGGGATTTAGAGAATTTACGGGAACGTTTATTGCCGAATTTTCAGCCGCCGTATTTGCACTGGGTATTTCAAAACTCGTATCAAAATTTTACAAGCCGGAAATTAAAATAAATTCTGATTCATGGGCAACAAATAATGCATTGGATACCTATAGTGATATATATAACAACTCAAAGAAAACACCCGAAAGTTTTGTAAAAAACACAATTTTATCAATGCAGGGACTTGCAGGCACAAAAGTAAATTCTTTTGCTGATGTACCTGAAGAAAAAACAAAACCGATTATTTATGGATTAACAAAGTTAATAACAGATAAAAATTTAACAAAAAAAGAGTCGGAAAATTTAACAGAAAATATTAAAACTCAAATTATAGATACATTGGGAGCAGACAGCAACATAAAAGTTAAATCGGGAACACATGAAGTAAATTCAAATCTTTCACACATGCTTCGTGATGTTAAAGATTTGGGTAAAAATGTTTTCTTTAATGAAACTTTAAATAACAGCAAAGAGATTTTAGAAAAACTAAAATCAATGAATAAATCAAGAATTATGTTTGCTATACCTCTTTCAATGGGGTTAGGAATTTCAAACCAATATATAAACAGGCAGTTGACTAAAAGAAGAACAGGTATTGATAATTTTGTCGGTGAAAACGGATATGAAGATAATGTAAAAAATAAAGAAGAAAAATCGGAGCAAAAAGGACTGTGGTTGAAAAAACTTGTAAGTGCAGGAGTTTTTGCAGCCATGCTTACAAAAGTAATGGGTGTAAAAAAGCCTTCAGATTTTGTTAATAAACTTGAATTTGACGGGCCAGCAACAGGCGGTAACGCAATTAAAACTATATACGGAACATTAGTGATAGGACGAATTTTTGCATCGAAAGATTCTACCGAACTTAGAGAAACAAATGTTCGTGACTATTTAGGCTTTTTAAACTGGCTGGTATTCGGAGGTTTTGTTGCAAAAGGAGTAGGTCAAGCATTAGATCCAAAACAAGAGGTTTTGTTCAATATTTCTAAATCAGGAAAAGGCATTAGTCATTGGCTTAATGATATTTCATTAAAAAATCAAAGAGAAATTATTGCTCAAGGCAAAGATGTCGCAAAAAATCTAAAAAAATTGAATATCGCACAATTATCCGGAATTGCATACAGCAGTGTAATGCTTGGTGTGCTGCTTCCTATGCTCAATATTTCAATGACTAAAAACAGCGGAAACAAAAATTCTAAAAACAGTTCCAATGAACAAATAAGTATGGATTTCCTTTCAAAATATACTTTTGATAAATTTGAAAATGATATAAAAAATTCACAAGTATAAAATTTTCAAATCACTGTAAAACTATGTTTATTTATGATAGAATTATATCAGTATTTTCAATACTGCTTTAAATTGTTATAATCTAGCATGATAGTAAACAGGGGTTCAGAAAATGAATAAAAATCAGTCGGTAGGGATATGGATTGTCATTGGTATTTTGATTTTGGCACTTATATCAAGTTTTATATCAGGGCCTGCTACATCTACCAAAATACTTTCTTATACGGAATTCTTAAACAAGGTTAAAGATGCTGAAATAAAAGAAGTTGTTATAAATAATGAAACAATTAATGCAATTCCTTTTAACGACGAGATTATTTCAAAAGATGCATCCGGTAAAGAACTTGGAAAAGCATATTTAAGATATAAAGTAAACATTCCCGCAAATGATGCATCAGTATATAAACTATTGGAAGAAAATAATGTAAATATAGATATTAAAAAAGCAAATGAAACATCGCATTTTATGGGAATATTTGGTACTGCATTCCCGATTTTATTGATAATAGGCTTTTTTATCATTCTTGCAAAAATAATTCAGGCAGGAGGTTCTCAGGCTCTTTCTTTCAGCAAAAGTAAAGCTAAATTAATGCTTGACAGTAAAGTTAAAATTACATTCAACGATGTCGCAGGCATTGATGAAGAAAAACAGGAACTTGAAGAAATAGTTGATTTTCTTAAAAATGGAGAAAAATATCTTAAGCTGGGTGCTAAAATTCCAAAAGGAGTATTGCTCGTTGGTGCTCCCGGTACCGGTAAAACATTAATGGCAAAAGCTGTTGCAGGTGAAGCCGGTGTTCCTTTCTTTTCAATAAGCGGTTCTGACTTTGTTGAAATGTTTGTGGGTGTTGGTGCTTCAAGAGTCAGGGATTTATTTGAACAGGCAAAAAAACATCAACCATGTATTGTCTTCATTGATGAAATTGATGCGGTAGGCAGACAAAGAGGTGCCGGTTTAGGCGGGGGGCATGATGAAAGAGAACAAACATTAAATCAGCTTCTTGTTGAAATGGACGGATTTGACGGTAACACAAATATTATAATTCTTGCAGCTACAAACAGACCCGACATATTGGATAATGCTCTTTTAAGACCGGGAAGATTTGACAGACAAATTATGGTCAGTCTGCCTGATGTAAAAGGCAGAGAAAAAATACTGGAGGTTCATGCTAAAGGTAAACCGTTGGATAAAGATGTAGATTTAAAAGTTTTGGCAAAACGCACCCCCGGATTTACAGGGGCAGACCTTCAAAGTCTTTTAAATGAATCTGCACTTTTAGCTGCAAGAAAAAATAAAACAGTAATAAATATGGACGAAATTGATGCTGCCATAGACAGAGTTATAGCAGGTATTGAAAAGAAAAGCAGAGTAATGACGGATGAAGATAAAGAAATTACATCGTACCATGAAGTCGGACACGCATTACTTGCAAAATTACTTAAAGATTGCGATGAACTTCATAAAGTAACAATTATTCCGAGAGGTTATGCTCTTGGTATTACATGGACAAAACCGGAAGATAATAAAGTACACGTAAGTAAAGCAAAACTGTTAGACCAAATAAAAATGACTTTGGGCGGAAGGGTAGCTGAAGAACTTATATACGGTAAAGACAGAATTTCAACGGGTGCTTCAAATGATTTGGAAAAAGTAACGGAGCTTGCAAAAAAAATGGTATCGCAGTGGGGAATGTCCGAGAAAATGGGGCCTATGACTTATGGCAAATCCCAGGAGCATGTTTTTATGGGCAGAGATTTTGGTACTACAAGAGATTTTTCCGAAGAATTTGCCGCCGATTTGGACAGAGAAGTTAAGAAAATAATTGATGAACAATATGAAAAAGCAAAACAAGTCCTTGATGAAAACAGAGATTTGTTAGAAGCAATATCAAAGGAATTGCTTGAAAAAGAAACCCTTGATAACGAAGATGTAACAAATATTATTGCAAAAATAAAAGGTGATGAGTTTATTGAAAAATTATAAAGGGTATTATATAATAAAGAAATAAAAAATAAAATTAAGTAAAAGGAGATAGTTAGGTATGGCTTCATTAATTGGAACAATAAGAAGTTCATTGGGTGATCAGTGGTGGGTTTTCAAAGCAGCGATAGCTGTATATGTTTTATATTTTGCAGTTAATCAACTGCCTAAATATATTCCGGCTGCAGATATCCAATATATAATCTATGCCGTAATAGGGATGGTGTTCTTAGGATATGCAACCGTTGCAATGTATCGTAATATTAATAATCAATATCCTCTGTATCCGGGATTTACGAATATACTCGATATTATATTAAAGTCCATAGGCAGTTTTTTTGCTGTTTTAACAGGTTTGGTTATTTCCTGTGCAATTGTATATTTGCTCAGCACAATTCCTGTGCCTGTAGTTGTAAAAAATATTTTTTACGGATTAGCGTTGTTATTTATGATGCCTTTCATGATAATTCCGCTGGTATTATATGCTGCCAGAGGTAAATTTACTGATGCATTCAGATTAGGCATTATATTTGGTGCTTCGGGTAATTTTATTATGAATTTTATAGTATTTTTAATACAGTTTGCAATCATTTTTGTTGTTTCTTATATTTGTTTATTTTTCTTTTTACAGCAAATGTTTGGAGTAAATCATATTACTACTGAAATTTTAAAATATATATACATAGTAATTTCATTTTATGTGTCTATGGTTTATTTTTCGGATTTATATGACGATGTAATTCCTGTAATAGAAGTTAAAAAGTAAGATTTTTAAGTTTTTTTATTTGATTTCTAATTTCAGCAGCCCGTTCAAAATCAAGAAGCGAGGCTGCTTTTTTCATTGCTTTTTCAAGGTTATCAAGAAGTTTTGGTAAATCTTTTTCGGTTATATTGTTTTCGACCATTTCTTCCGCAACAATATCGTCTATATTTCTATAACTTGCAACAAGCTGTAAAAGATTATTTTCAACAGGTTTTTTGATTGTTTTTGGTATTATATTATGTGTTTTATTATATTCAAGCTGAATTTTACGTCTGCGTTCGGTTTCATTTATTGCAGCAGCCATACTGTCAGTTATTTTATCCGCATACATAATAACCTTAGAACATACATTTCTGGCTGCACGACCTATTGTTTGTATTAAACTTGTTTCACTGCGAAGAAATCCTTCTTTATCGGCATCCATTATTGCAACAAGCGAAACTTCAGGTATATCAAGTCCTTCTCGTAATAAATTTACTCCTATGAGAACATCAAACATACCCAATCTTAAATCACGAAGAATTTCAACTCTTTCCATTGATGCAATTTCACTATGAAGATATCTTACTTTTATTCCCAGTTGCAATAAGTAATCAGTTAAATCTTCTGCCATTTTTTTAGTAAGTGTTGTAACCAAAATTCTTTCTTTTTTATCTGTTACTTTTTTTATTTCAGAAATCAAATCATCAACTTGATTGAGTGTAGGGCGTACAAAAATTTCGGGGTCAACAAGTCCTGTAGGCCTTATAATTTGCTCAACCAATTGATTGGAAACAGATTTTTCAAAGTCAGAAGGAGTTGCACTTACAAATATTTTCTGTCCCAATTTTGACCAAAACTCCTCAAATTTTAGGGGGCGGTTATCCTTTGCACTCGGTAATCTGAAACCGTAGTCAACTAGAACTGATTTTCTAGCCTGATCACCATTATACATAGCTTTTAATTGAGGAATTGATACATGAGATTCATCTATAACAAGTAAAAAATCATCATTAAAATAATCCAAAAGAGTTGAGGGTGCACTTCCAACAGGGCGTCGTTCCAAAATTCTTGAATAATTTTCGATACCGCTGCAATAGCCCATTTCTTTTATCATTTCTATGTCATAATTTGTACGTTGTTCAATTCTTTGTGCTTCTATTAATTTATTTTCAAATTCAAATTTTTTCACCTGTTCTTTCATTTCGGCTCTTATCATTTTTATTGTTTCTTCTTTATCTTCATCGCCCGAAATATAATGGACAGCAGGGAAAATAACTGTAGAATCAACATTTTCTATTATTTCACCTGAAACAGGATTTATTCTTGTAATTTTTTCAACTTCATCACCAAATAAAGAAATACGGGTAACCATTTTTTCATAAGCCGGCATGATTTCAATATTATCGCCTCTGGGGCGGAACGTTGAACGCTGTAATTCCAAGTCATTTCTGGTATATTGAATTTTTACGAGTTCAGAAAGAAACGCATTTCTGTCTATTTCGTCGCCGACTTCAATTTTTAATGCACTTGAAAGATATTGTTCAGGCAGACCTAAACCGTATATACAGCTTACGGAAGCAACAACTATAACATCATTTCTTTCATATAAACTTCTTGTTGTATTATGGCGGAGTCTGTCAATTTCATCATTTATTGTTGCAGATTTTTCAATATACGTATCACTACCGGGGATATATGCTTCCGGCTGATAGTAGTCATAGTATGAAATGAAATATTCTACTGCATTATTCGGAAAAAGTTCTTTAAATTCGTTGTATAATTGAGCTGCAAGGGTTTTATTATGAGCAATTACGAGTGTTTGTTTTTGAATTTTTTCTATAACATTTGCTATAGTGAAGGTTTTTCCTGAACCTGTAATACCCAAAAGAGTCTGTGCATCATATCCTGCAAGTAGTCCTTCCGTAAGCTGTTTTATTGCTTTAGGCTGATCGCCTGAGGGTTTATATTTAGAGCAAATTTCAAATTGTTTTTCCATAATAATATTTTATTATATAAAATGAATCTATCAACAAAAACGGTCATTTATTTATTTCATTATCAGACATTTTTTTTGCCGTATATAAAGTCCATAAACTTGCTGCTGCAGATAAAATTCCTGTGCCGATAGCGAGTGTTTTGCTCGGAATTTTCCATACCGTTTCATTAGCTGTTTCAGCGGTGTTACATCTGAAATGATTAAAAACACTCCCTGCCGTATAGACAAGTGAAGCTGCAATAACACTGTCACGAGTACTTTTTTTGATACATGAAACAAAACTGTTTTCCGTATTTTTTTCATTATTTGAAAAATTGATATAGTCGTGAGTGGTTTTATCAATAGGCTGATTCAAATTAGAAGTATTAAGTGTCGAGACCTGTATTTTTTTATTAATGGGCCGGATAGAATACGGAATAGGCATGGTTCCAAATATATCAGACATAATTATTTGAATCTCCCTTAAGCATAATTAACGGATATACAAGATATGTAAATAAAAAAATTTGCTTATATAATATAAAATTATTAAGATTTATTTAATCAAATTAATCATTTCTGTAACGGCATTTTCAAGTCCTTTAAAAATAGAACGTGAGATAATGCTGTGACCGATGTTAAGTTCTTCAAGACCTTTAATTTCGTGCATACGATGAACATTTTCATAATCTAAACCATGACCGGCATTAACTTTAAGTCCTAATTTTTGGGCAAATTCAGCTGCTGATTTAAGTTTCTGAAATTCTGCTTCTTCCTTATCAGTATTAAAAGCACGAGAATATGAACCTGTATGGAGTTCTATATATTGAGCACCTGTTTTAAATGAAGCGAGAATTTGATTTTCATCAGGATCAATAAACATGCTGACAAGGATACCTTTATCAACAAGCGGTTTGACAAATTTATTCATTCTTTCCTGCTGCGAAGCAACATCAAGTCCGCCTTCCGTAGTAATTTCCTGACGTTTTTCAGGAACAATACAGCAAGCATCAGGAATGAGTGAAAGTGCAATTTTTTGCATTTCATCTGTTGCTGCCATTTCCATATTCAGCCTAAAACCTAATTTTTTTAGTTCTCTAATATCGTCATCTTTGATATGGCGTCTGTCTTCACGTAAATGGGCTGTAATTCCATTAGCACCTGCATTCATACAAATTTTAGCACCTTCTATCGGAGAAGGATTATATTCTCCACGAGCATTACGTAAAGTAGCAATATGATCAATATTAACACCTAAAAGCATGACTATTCCTCATAAAAAATCCGACAATTTATATAATAAACAAAAAAAAGCTATTTACAATATAAATATTTTTGATAATATATAAATAGAGTTATTCCTCAGTAGCTCAATGGCAGAGCATTCGGCTGTTAACCGAAGGGTTGTAAGTTCGAGTCTTACCTGAGGAGTTTTTTATTGCTTAAGTTATTTTTGATGTTTACTTTAAAGACGGAATTAGGCACTATGTCTAATGTCTCACCGTCATAAGAAAAATTCGAACACACAATTTGCACGATTTTTCGTTTTTGTTCTGCATTACCCTGTAAAAAGGCTCTATGACAGTTTTTGCAGAATTCTAATAAACAGTTCGACTGTTCAAAAAATGTTTCAGTTGCTTTTAATAATTCTTGTTCTTCAAGGAATAATGTTCTACGTTCAATTTTCCATTCTTCTATGTTTTTCATCATGCCTTCATCGTGCTTATTAAAACCGTTTTCAAACACATATCTAAAAAATTAATTACTTTGGCAATTTTTGAAAAATATGTTTGTTTTGTAGCATTCTCTATATTGTTAAGTGTCGATTTTGAAATATCATTTTCATAACAAAAAATGGTAAATTTCATGCCTTTTTCAAGTCTTGCTTTTCTCAAAATTTTGCCAATTGCGATATATAATTTTAAATCTTCATCTTGCATTATTTAAATCTTAATGGT
>CAJONH010000051.1 GCA_905235825.1 Candidatus Gastranaerophilales bacterium | reverse complement strand
TCCATTCTTTATACATTTCATCCTTAAACTTTTCCCACATATCTTGTACTTTTTCATCATCTAAATCTTGAATTAAAGCATTTGCAAATGATACCATTTCACCACGATGATTTGCAAGTAATCTTGCAAACTCGTTTTTTTCTTTGAGTTCCTTGTTTTCTTCATATAAATTATTTTTATCTGAATTGAGTTGAGCATATAATTCTCTTTGAGCATCATATCTCATCTGCCACTCTTGATTTTCATTGTTTAACTTATTCAACAACTTCACAACTTCATTTTTCTTTAAAGTTTTTGCACATTTATTTAAATAATCTTCCCAAGCATATAAATCATAGATTTCCTTATTTTCATCAAGAAAATCTTCTTTGGTTTTTTTACAGTTACTAATGTCTAAAATCCAATATGCTCCATATTCTTCTTCATCTACACCATAATATCGTTTATTTTCAGTCATTCTACATCACCTTTTCGGATTTATTGTTCCATTATATCCTATTATTTCTGCAATTTCCCTTACAGTATGTTTCATTCTATCATAATCCCAATTATCACAGTTATCCAACATTAATAACTGTCCGTCAATATCAGATAATTCTTTTTTTAACTGCTCATTCTCTTTTTCCAATTCTTTAATCTTTTCTGTTGTTTTATCGGACCAATATCTGCTCCCATCATATAAATCTACAATTGCTTGATTTTGGTCATTCAAGAATACTACTAATTGTGCTACGAATTGTTGAGCATTCAAATCTGAGTGTTTTAAAACAAGTACATCACCACTACGATTTTCTTTAACTCCAATTTCGCCGTCATAATCAGCAATAATTGTAAATCTGTCCTCACATTTCTTCTTCCCAACAAATAATCGTTTTTCAGTCATTCTATCACTCCATTAAGTTTTTCATCATAATATTTTTTAATCAACTCTTTAATATCTAACCATAACTCAAAATTATCTGTTTGAACAGTAATAAGTGTATTAAATGGTAAATAAATTTCACTATCACTTCCCATCTTAAACCCCCCTCTTTGTATAACCCCATTATATTCAGTAAATCGTTCTTTAGTCATTTTCTCGTCACCTTTTAATAATACTTTTTATTTCTGCTTTTCTTAAATGAATCATACCAGTCATTTCGGTGAGTTCTAAAATCTCATTTAATTTTTCTTTTAACAATTTATTCTCTTTTAAGGCATCATTAGCGATTTCCAAATGATATTTTAACTGCTCATTCTCGCATTCTAAATCAGATATTTTACTTGATAAATGCCCATTTTGTTCTTGATAATAATTTAAACCATCAAGATTACCATAACTCTCTTTTCTCAATTCGTTGTTTTCTTTTTTTAACTGCTCATTTTCATTTAACTTATTTAATATCTGTTTTTCAGTCAAAGGAAAACCATCTCCCTCCTCATAAAATTTATATTCCCCACAAACTTCTTTTAAATAAAACTTATCAGTCATTCCACATCACCTTTTTTCTTTAATTCCACTTCTAATTGATGAGTATATTTTATTCGGTCATCTAATTGTTGTTTTAACTGCTCATTTTCTCTTAATATTTGAATTGCATTTATTTTACAATCTGTTTCGCAATCCCAATCTATACTTTTTTCAAAAACATCACATAACTTATCAAAAGGAATATTACACTTTCTTGCAATATTTGTAAACTTCTCAATGATTTCGTGTTGTTCATTTAACAAATCAACAATCTCATCATTTCGCAATGGTTTATCCGTATGATTTTCATCAACATATTCGCCGATTTCAGAGTATTGAAATTTTACAAAATCATGTACCCTATATTTTTTCAATGTCATTCTTTCACCTTATCTAATAATTTTTCCCAATCAGGATATTCATTTTTTGATTCCCATTCATCATAATTGAGATTGAATAATTCATCAAAGAGTTCTATATAGTATTTGTTGCCATTGTCTTGTAATACTTCCATTAATGCAAGTTTTAACTGCTCACTTTCTAAGTTTAATAAATGTGCTTTTTTAAGACAAGCCCATTTTCGCCTATCTTGCTCGTCAACTTCTTTTTTTAACTGCTCATTCTCTTTTTCTAACCTTTTAATCTTCATATTGAATGAATGTGTTGTTTTAAGACAAGCATCTTTTCGATTTACTTGTTCAGTAAGTTCTTCTTTTAACTCCTCATTTTCTTCTGCTAATGTATTCATGCAATGTAAAAATAAATCACTATCTCTTGTTGCACGAGGAAACGAAAATCTTTCTGATTTATCATGCACCATTTTATAAGACCCACTTTCATGGTGATGTCTTGTAGTATAAAATCGTTTATTCTCTATCATTCCATATCACCTTTTTTTTAGTTTTTTTAAATCCTTTAAATCATCAACTATTCTTTGTAATAACATAATCTCTCGACCATTCCTTTTTTCATTCTCTAAAAACTCCTGATAATATCTTAAACGATTATCTATTGCATCAAATACCTCTTGATTCTCATCATATAATTCATTTAATCTTACATGAACTTTATTTCTCCACATATACCGTCCATTTTCCCGATATAGGATATGATTTCCATGTTCCACTGCATCAAATCGTTTATTTTCAGCCATTTAATCACCCTAAACTCATAAAATCTTTATATTCTTGCAGTTCTTTTTCAGTCCTAGTTAAATGATATTTTAACTGTTCATTCTCTGCATTTAACTCCTTTAATAACCATACAATTTCTCTTACTGAACTGATGTATTTTTCATTATCAAATTCATCAATGATTTTCAAACCTTTTGTAATATGACCTACTACATTAGTTTCATAGTATTCAAATTGTTTTTTACTCATTCTATCCCTCTTTTCTGTTTCCATTCTTTATACATTTCATCCTTAAACTTTTCCCACATATCTTGTACTTTTTCATCATCTAAATCTTGAATTAAAGCATTT
>CAJONH010000050.1 GCA_905235825.1 Candidatus Gastranaerophilales bacterium | reverse complement strand
TTTTCTTTAGAATATATTTTCTTATCCTTCATTAAATCTTGAATATATTGTGCATTTGCAACATAAAGTTCTATTAACTGATATTTTAAATTAAATTGTTTTGCAATAACAACCGACTTTTCCAAATACATTTTAGTTGCGGCAAAATCTGACTTTTGAGAATATATTCTTGCAATAAACTTTTGAAAACAAATAATAAAGAAATAATTATTTATTTTAGGATCTTGAGCAATTTCCAATGATTTATTAGCAATATTTAAAGCACTGTCTAATTCACCATCTTCCAAATATTTTTCTACAATTAAAGACCAAGCCAATAAAGCACCTATTGCTACTTTTTCTTTTGCAAAATATACTATCTGTTCTTGATAAATTTCTTCGGCTTTTTCAAGATTGCCTTCTTTTTTTAATACATAACCCAAAATTAATTTAACGGTATTTTTTATAAAATGCTCATTTATATTATTTGCAAATGCAGCAAGTTCAAACAAATCTACCTTTAAATCTTTACTTTGATGTAATAGTACCCGGTTTATAATACTTACCAAATTCCACCACGCAAGTAAAACAGGCTCCATAGCTCTTGTTTTATATGCAAGAGAAATATTATTTAAAATTTCATTGGAAGAATGTATATCACCCTCCATAGTCTTGCTGAATGCTTCTATAATACCGGAATAAAGTTTATAATATGCCGTATTATAATCATATTTCGCTATTTCTTCATTAATTTGTGCTATTATACTGTTCACCTTATTGTTACCCTGCATTGCATAAGCCTTTGCCAGAGTTATTTTGGAACTGAGCATAGCACTTAATACAACATTTCTATAGTCAGTATCAAGTATATTATCCGAAATATTTTTATTTATTTCAGGTAATATTTCTTCTTCTACAAGATTTATAATTTGCTCGCTGTTACCTATATTCAAAAGAGCATTAAGTTTTCTTGTTTTAATCAAAGCAATATCAAGAGAAGATACATTTACGGAAGCATGTTTTAAAGAGTTTAAAACTGCATCAACAGCTTCTGAAGCACCGAAATAATTTCCCGTTAAATAGCAGCTTTTTACAAAATAGCTTGAAATATCAACAATTTTACGTACATTTGATTCTTTTATATAAGTATCTAAAACATTGGAAAGATATGTAACAGCCTCTTGCGGAGATTTTTCACATAAAAGTTTTCCCATTTCTTCATATATACGTAATTTTGCATCTTCTACGGTATTTATATTCTGTTCATTTATTAATTTTAAGCACTGTTTGAGTGCAATAACATATAAATTTGTATCTCCGAGTTTTGCAGAAATACTTGCAGTATTTTGCCAAATAAGAAATTCTTCGTTTCCTGATAATGCTTCCGTGCAAGATATTAATTTTTGTAAGTTGCTTGAAAGTATAAGCGGTTTTAATTCTGCATACAATCTCTTTGCATTATCTTTGTATAATAAATCAGCTTTTGCTTCCTGATAAATTAACTTCCATAACGTAAGACTTTTAAATTCACAAGTATAATTATCAACATACTGAACAAAAAGATTTTTTATTAGAAAATTAAGTACGTTTTCAGCCTTTTCGACAGGCAGAGTTACAGCAAGACAAAGAATATTTGTTGCAAATCTGTATCCCATGATTGCAGCCATAAATAATACATTTTTAGCATTTGGCGGAAGTGTATTAATTCTTAATTTAATAAGTTCTTCAAACGAAGAATGACTGCTTAATGGTTTTATGTCATTATTTACAACAAGTTTATCTTCTTTTATTTTTAAATATTCTTTATCGAACAAAAATGCTGTTTCCTGCTCCATTCTTATTGCATTACCGTTTGATTTTTCTATAAGTCCTGTAATTGTATCTTCGCCGACAAAGTCTTCAATTTTAATATTAATATTTCTTTCAACGGCATTTAATAATTCCTCTCTTGTAAACTTCGGAATTTCAACCGTTTCAAACATTTTTTCTTCATCCGCAGTAAGTTCAAAATAACTTTTTATATCTTTACTATCCTGATATGCAACTAAAAGTTTTAATCTGTTATTAAAATATCCGTTTTTAATCATGTGGACAATAAAATCATAAGATGCACCGTCCAAAAGTTCAAAATTATCAATTAGAATAATTAAATTATTATTTAATAAAAATGACTTTATAACCTTTTCTAAAATGGAAAATATCTTCATTTTATTTTCTATAATATTTTCAAAATTATCTTTTTGCGACGGATAGAACATATTCAAGAAAAGTATTAAATCATCTTCATCAAGAAATGAAAAAACTTTTGCAAAATTGCTTTGTTTAAAATCATTAACAAATGAGTCCATGCTCGTTGCATAAGGAGGAAATCCCATAATTCTTAAAAAAGCATCCTGAAAGAAACCGAAACTTGTTATTTGAACGAGCGGAGTGCAGCTGCCATAAAGTGATAAATACCCCTTATCCGACAGATATTCGCTAACCTGTTTCAATACGGCTGATTTTCCGCTTCCTTCCGCACCATTAACAGCTATAATATGTTTTTGCAGAGAATTTTTAATAATATTTGCAATATTTGTTACTGCATCTTTTTGAACTTCTATTTGCGAAATATCATGAATTACCTTTGGCTTCACATCTTCTAAAACAGGCGGCTGATAATATACGGGTTCTTGTACATTATCGCCGGATTTTTCCATATTTTCCAATTCATCTGTTATTTCATTTTCAGTATCAACGCTTTCTTCCGTTTCTTTAGTTTCTTCAATTTGCGACACGCTTATTTCTTCATTATGTTCTTCCAAAGGAGTTACATTAATGTCTTCAAGACTCTGCTCCTGCTCATCAAATACTCGAATTAAAGCATCATCATTAAACTCGGAAGAAATATTTGCATCTTCATAAAGTCCTTTATCCTGAGCAATGTTTTCTTCATTATCCTGTATTTCCGAATTTACTTCAGCTTCGTCGCTTACAAATTCTTCTTCATGCCCGAACACATTTTCTATATCGGGTTCACTGTACGTTTTTTTAGTTGTTTCTATAACCGGCAAACCGGCTTCATCAGCATTATGCGTAACCTTTACATCAGGCTCCGTATTATTTGATGCATAAGCAGCTTCATCCGCACTAAAACTTTCAACGACTTCTATGTCTTTTTGATTTTGTAATGCGGGTTTAGCACCTTTAACTAAAGGGGCATGGCACTTTCTGCAATCTGTTGCATAATAAATATTTGTACTTCCGCAGACACTGCAATATAACAGAAGCTCCGTTCCGCAGTTCACACAATATTTTTCTCCAAATGCATTTAATGTATGGCATGAGGGACAATACATATTCACTTTTATCCCACAATTACTGCATCTAATTGTATTGTCCGGTATTTCCGCACCACATTTCCGACAAATCATAATCTTACCTAACTTTTGCCAACATCCAAAATATTACTAATCAATTTAGAAAGTTTCATTAATCTTTTACTGACTTCCGACTGTGATAATCCTAATATTTTCCCTATTTCTGATTGTTTACAGTTTTTAATATATCTGAGTTGAAAAATATCGTAAAACTGCTGAGAAGGCAATTCTTTATGAATAATACAAACTGCATCGGCTATTCGCTGTAAACAATCTTTCGTAATCAATATTTCCTCAGCCGTCGCTTTAGGGTCAGGAAAATCCCATACAAAAGAAGAACTTAAAGTTTGTTTATGCTCGGAAGTTACAGATGGTGCAGAAGAAACCTGAGAGTCCTCGTGTATAACAAATTTTTCCTGCCTGTTTATTCCGGAAACAGGTTCCTGAATAATTTCAGCAACCTTTATTTCTCTTGTAGGGACATAACCTGTTTTTTCACGTCTTATTCTTCCGTAATCTTTTAGCACACTAAGAATAGACGTATGAACAACCTTTGAGATATAGCTTTCTATTTTTTGAGGATTATTTATTGAGTTAAAAACCATATATGACTTTTGCAATGACTCACTGCAAAAGTCATCAAACAAATCTTCATTTCCTTTGAAATTTTTATTTATTCTTACAAATTTCTCTATTAGTAATTTTTGTTCATCTATTGAAAGCACATGCCAACTCTCTATACTGCGTTACCTACCATTTCGGAAAACACCCGTAACAATAGCTTCTACTTATATAAAATGTTATACATTTTCCGAAATAACACCGTGTAAATTTTTAAATAACATAAAAATTATTCACATACAATATATTATCACAAATTATAATTTTATTACCACCTCAAAGAAATACATAGCTGATTTAAGAGGACTATCAGTGAGTATCGGGCTTTTTTCGCCTTCAAAGGTTTCATTAATACTTCGTAACACAATTTCATCAACTTCAGATGAACCGCTTGATTGTGTAATTATAACTTTACGTAAGTTTCTGTTGTTATCTACGGCAAACTTAGTTATTACCTGATTTTTAGGGGGTACTTCCGTTACACCCATTATGTTACCCTTTAAGTTTTGTTTTAGCGTATTATCTATGTTTTGTAAATATTTTTTAAATGCTCTATCGCTAAAAAGTTCAGCTTCACATTTCCAATTTACACCTCTTAAAGTAATCAGATTTTTATTTGCAGAAAGTGCTTTTGTTATTGCTTTATTTATATCACCATTAACGCTATTGCGTTCTGCTTTATTTTCTTCATATTTTTTTAGCGGAATAACATCAGCTTTTATAACAGGTAAATTTTCTTCCGGTTGATATTCCGAACCTATTTCTATATCATTGGATGATTTTAACGGAATTGTTTTTATCGTTTCACCGGAAATTTCTATACTGCCATTATTACTTTCATTTGGAACAATAATTTCAGAATCATTATTTTGTACTTCAAATAAATCATTCGCCTGATTATTAATAACTTCACCTGAGGCAATTTCTTTATCTGCATCAAATTTTTCAATTGAAAATGTATTTTTATTCTTTATAAAAAAAAATGCACTAATCCCGCATATTATTAATAATGCCGCTATTATTACTATTATAATTAAGATTTTATTTAATGAAGATTTTTGAGAATTTTCATCATTCATATCGTCCTCTCCTTCATCATCATCATCGTCATCATCATCATCGTCTTCTTCATATTCACCCTCATCATCTTCGTCGTCATCACCATCATCCGCATTGCTGCCTTCGTTTTCGTCTTCATCCTCATCATATTCTTCATTTTCTTCACTATTTTCATCCGTATTATCTTCTTCATTTTCCAAATTAATTAAACTATCACCGTCCGCATTGTTTTCAGAAAGTCCTGTTTCTATATATTCATCAAATATAGGAACAGAAGCATTATCGGATTCTGATGGAAGAACCTTCAATAAGTCGTCATTTTTTTCAGAAGCATCCATATCTTCATCAACGGTTTCACTTTTGTTATCTTCTGTTTTATCTGATATTTGAACATCGTCTTCAATAAAACTTACAGTGAAATCAGTCTTTTCTTCCCTCACTGTTTCTTTCGAATTATTTTCTTCAGTCAAACTTAATTCTTCAGTTTCTGAAGCCCCAAACATATCTTTATTATTTTCATCTTCTTCATTCAGCGGTTTTATTTCATCCGTTTGAGAATATTCCTCAAATTTAATTTCTTCGGTTAATATACTTGTTTTTTCGCCCGCTATTTCTTCTTTTATCTCATCATTGATAATATCCGAACTATCATCTTTTATAACATCGTTTTCTACATCAGCTTTATTATTATCTATATTTGAATTTTCATCTTCATTCGCAGCCTCTGTTTGAGAATTTTCACTTTCATCCTTTGGTTCGGGCAATGTATCAGGACCTTCATCTTCATTTGCAATATGAGAATCAACAGGAGTTCCCAAAGGTGTATATGACATTTCCTGTTGTTCCTTTGCTTCACGTTCCAAAGCACCATCAACAAACATCTGGTCTAATATATCCAATTCATCAATACCGCCGGTTGTGGTATCTGAACTTGAACTTTCAGCACTTATTACATTATCGTTTTTTTCATCATTTTCGGATTTAACTTCAGTTATAACATCTTCATCGTCAGATTTGAGAATATCATTTGGTACTTCTTCGACAATTACTTGCGATTCGATATCATTTTCTTTTTTCTCGTCCCTTTCATCATCGGAATCAAGCAAATCAGAAAGGTCAAATTCTATATCATCAGACTTATTTTTTGTGCTTTCTTCGTTTTTTACATTATCCTTTTCTAATTCGCTTACAGGTCCTGTTCCATCTGCATTTGCAATATAAGAATATATGGGATTTCCGTTTTCATCATAGTCAATAATTACTTTTTGAACATTTTTATCATTTTCATAATCGTAATTTTTTTCCGATGCTTTTTGCTTTTCGATATTTTCATTTAAATCATCTTTTTCAACTATTGTATCGGAAGTATCATCATCAGAAATTACTTGCATTTCAGCCTGTTCAGTTTCATCATCGCTGAATAATTCATCAAGAAGATTATCATCATCTGAATTTTCTTCTGAAATTTTTGATGCTGCTTCACTGTCTTTATGAACCGGAGATAAATCCGGAACAAAGTCCATTTTTGTTTCATCATTACTATAATCTTCTTCACTCATAATTGATGAAGCATTAACTTCCTGTACTTTAGATGCTTCCTGAACTTGTTCCGTTTCTTGCTCTTGTACGTCTTTTTCCTCTTTATTTATTTCTTGCTGAACCTGATTTGCCGATTTAGACGTTACTGAATGTTTGTTTTCATCTTCATCAAAATATATGGTTTCTTCTTTTCCAGCATATTTTTTATCATCAGCAATTTGAGCTCCGATAAAATCAAGTGTACTGTCATTAAAAATTTCAGGATAATTTGCGGCACGGCAGCTTACCATTTCAAATCCGGTGAAGCAGCAAAACTCGGTTCTGCACTCAGGACAAGTGAAAAGATGTTTTAATATTTCTATTTTTCCTTGAGCACCAATTTCATTATCAATAAAACTCAAATATTTTTCTTGAAAATTATCATGTTCAGCATCATCAAAATCAATTGATTTAACATTTTTAATTCTGTCCAAAAATGCTTCATTTGAGATAAGTTTAGATAAATCAAACTTATAATAATGATAATCAAACGGTTCGGGACTTTCTTTCGAAGTATCAATAATGCCTGACAATTCTGCTTTTTTAAGACGCAAATCAACAGAAACTACCGCATAAAAATCAGGAATAATATTATTATCATAATGTATTTTAGGAATAAGAACAGATGTATCATCCGTTGTAACACGAACATCAATATGATAGTTATTAACATAAAAATCGGCAAGTTCAAACTGCTCGCATAAAAATGGAGTTCTATACATTGTCATTGAATTTTGCACTTTTAAATCCGTAGTTCGCTTTAAGAAAGAAGCATAAGCAAATAACATCATAATTGCAGCATTTGCTCTTTTTCTTTGATATTGATCGCTAATCAAAGATGAATATATTCTTGCATAACTGCGAGCTTTATCGTCTATTGTTAATAATGTTTTATTTGTGCTCATAAAATACTTTCTCCCAAAATAACCAATTTTATATTTTATATTTTTATAATTACCTCTATATTATATGACGGCAATAAAAAAAAATTTATTCCAAAATAACAAAAAAATACGTTGTTTAATCGAATTTTATGATACAATTAAAAGGTCTTTTTTGTTGATAAATATGTAAAATACGGATATGTTACATTTTGTAAACAAAAATTGTCGTTCATAACAATTTTAAATATTCAGTTGTTTTATAAAGGCAGAAATGTGTTAAAAAGGAGGTATATATGTTAGTAAGTTCGGTGAATTTTGCAGGTGCAGCCGGAACAAGTTTTCAAGATAAATTAAAACAGCCGCAAGCGTTCGTAAGACCTGATGCACCAATGGCATCAACAGGAATTAATAACGATGATGAAGGAAAAAGCAAGTGGGGCAAAAGAGCCGCTATAGCACTTGGAACTGCTGCTGTTGCTGCTGCCGGTCTGGGACTGGGTAAAAAGTACAATGTATTTGCTCCCGGAGAAAATGTAAAATTAAATACCGTAAAAGAATATTTGGATAAAGGCGGTGAAAAGGTTCTCGATGCTGTAGGCTGGACATTAAATAAATTAAAATCGGCAAAAGATACCGTAGTCGGATTTTTCAAAAAAGACGGCGGTGAAGGTGCAGGTGCAGGTAATGCTGCAACAGGTGCTCAAGGTACAAATTAAAATTTAATCAAAATTAAATACAATAATAAAAAACGGGTAAATACCCGTTTTTTATTATTTAGTATATTCCCTTTAAATCATATTCTACGGCACCAGTTACTTCTACAGTAATTATATCCCCCGGAATAAGATTTTTTTCTGTTTTTATATATATCAAGCCGTCTACTTCGGGGGCATCTTTGTATGTTCTTGCCGTTATAATTCCGTCTGAACTTAATGCTTCCACTATACAATCAATTTTTTTGCCTATAAGTTTTTCATTTATTTCTTTTGATACAGACTGCTGGATTTCCATAAGTTTTTTTCTTCTTTGATGTTTTATTTTTGCAGTTATTTGAGGTTTCAGCTTATCCGCTTTTGTATTTTTCTCACGAGAAAATTCAAAAACCCCGACTCTATCCAATTTCATTGTTTTAACAAAATTGCATAATTCTTGAAAATCTTCTTCTGTTTCATTTGGATAACCTACTATAAATGTTGTTCTTATTGCACAATTCGGAATAATTCTGCGTATTTTTTTAATCAGTTTTTTATAATCTAAAACAGGTCTGTTCATCAATTCAAGCTGATTTTTACTTACATGCTGCAATGGAATATCTATATATTTAACAACTTTATCAAGTTTAGAAATTGTTTCAAGAAGTTCATCCGTTATTAAAGAAGGGTACGTATACATGATTCTAATCCAGTTTAAAGCATCGATTTTGTTAAGCTCGATTAAAAGTTCGACAAGTTTTGGTTTTCCGTATAAATCTTTTCCGTAACTTGTAGTATCCTGTGCAATCAATACTATTTCATTAACACCTTTATCAGCGAGGTCTTTAACTTCTTTAACTATATTTTCTATTTTACGAGATTTATATTTACCTCTTAATTGAGGAATAATACAATAACCACAATTAAAATCGCAGCCGTCAGCTATTTTTACATAAGAGCTTGCACCTACCGTAATTTGTTGTCTTTCTATTGTTTCAGGATAATTATATTCGGGATTTTCGCTGACTTCATAATCTGTCGTATTATTTTTTTCTAAATTTTTTATGACATCAACAATTTTATCAAGGTCTGATGTTCCTAAAAAAGCCGAGGCTTCGGGAATAAGTTCTTTTAATTCTTCTTTATATTTTTGAGGAAGACATCCTGCAATTATAACCTTTTTACCTGCTTTAATCATATCAAACACAGATGCAACAGACTCTTTTTCCGCATCATGTATAAAAGAACAGGTATTCACTATAACTATTTCGGCATTTGTATCATCAAGGGTAATTTTATACCCTGCTTGAGCCAATTTTCCGAGCATTAACTCTGAATCTATCAAATTTTTTGCACATCCATGATTTATTAACGCTATCTGCTTCATTTTTCTTTCCGATATTATTGAGATTCCGACATTAGAGATTTTAGAAGTGTAAAAGAAGCCTGCCAGCCTAATTCATTTGTTGAATTTTTATATTTTTCAAGTTTTGCAAGCCTTTTTGCTCTTAACTGCTCCTGCTCTTTATTAAATGCTTTTAATTTTGAAGGACTTGCATTTCTTGCATTTACTATGGGTTGAGCATAATTCATAAACTGTTTATACGATTCCGTATTATAACCGAGTTTTGCTTTTTCCGGATATGTATATGTTATGTAATCATACAAATACATTGTTCTTTTGTCGCCGGAGGGGTGGTCTTGAATTATATCAACATAATTCCCTCCGATTTTATATAAAACAGAAACCATTGCCAAGGGGTTATATCCTGCTTTAGTCATTAAATCGACAGCCGTAATATCGGCTTCATATTCCTCTGTTCTTGACATTTTTTTCATTGTAAGATTTTGTGCGACAGCAGCACCTGTTTTTAATTGCTGATTTACATTCGCATTTGAAATTAATGTAGAGGTTATTACACTTATTATACTTTGTTTCGCTACATGATTATTTACTATATGACCGATTTCGTGGGCAATAACCCCCGCTAATTCGGCATCATCATTAACAAATTTTAAAAGTCCCGTATAAACACATATTTGATTATTACCATCGGCATAAGCATTAATTTCATCAGTTTCTATTACGGCAAATGTAACCTGTGAAGGAAGATTGTTCTTTTGCAAAAGGGCTCTGCCAATCGTATTAACCCTGTCTATATTTGATTGAGATGTCCAATCTGCTGCAAAAACAGCATTAATGAACATTATAAAAATTATCGTTAGAATAGACAATATCTTTTTCATTACATATCCTTTTAATTCTGCTCTTTAATATTATACACAAAACAAAATATATTTTTCACTATCGGTAAAACAGCACTTATACGCTTATAAAAAAATATCGTTACATAACTTTTTCAATTTTGTTATCAAATTGAAAGAATGTATAATATTTTAGTGTTAGAATAATTATGCAGGAGTACATTGCTAATGAAATTCATAATACTTGCCGGCGGATCAGGAGTAAGACTTTGGCCCGTTTCACGAGATTTATATCCTAAACCGCTGCTAAATTTATATGACGGCCAGTCATTAATTCAAAATATATATAAATTAGCTCTTTCTTTAGCTGATGAACAAGATATTGTTACCGTTACAAATTTCAGACAATTAAATGATACAAGAAGCCAGCTTCATAATTTATGCAGCACTTTGCAAATTATATCAGAACCTATGACAAAAAATACAGCAAGTGCAGTTGCATCGGCTCTTTACTATCTTCAAGAAAAAAAAGATGAAATCGTCGTAATTTTACCTGTGGACTTTGCGGTAAAATCGGTAAGTGCATTTAAAGAAGCTGTTGAAGATGCACAATTTGCAGCAAAAAAAGGGTTTATTGTTTCATTAGGAGTAAAACCTGCTTATGCTGAAGCAGGTTTCGGATATATTCAAATTGAAAAAAACACCCGTAAGACTAAAACTTCAAAAAACGAAAACAATATAAAAACAGTTACTCCGGTTATTAAATTTATTGAAAAACCTGATATTTCAGATGCTTATGAATTTGTAAAATCTAAAAATTATTTTTGGAATACAGGTATTTATGTTTCTAAAATATCCGTATTACTCAAAGAAATTCTCACATACGCACCTGAAACAGCTGAAAATTTTTCCAAAGAAATGTTTAATGAAGATAATACAATTAATTACGAGTATTATGAAAAGTTACCCGAAATTTCAATTGATTATGCAGTTATGGAAAAAACAGATAAACTTGCATTTGTTGAATTAAAAACAGATTGGAAAGATTACGGTTCATGGCAAGAGGTATATAATAACAGCGAAAAAAACGATGAACAAAATGTAATTCAAGGAAACATAATAACAAACAACGTAAAAAATTCTTTTTTATATTCTTCAAAAGAACTTGTTGCCGCTGCTTCATTAAACAATATGATTATTGTAGATACAGAGGATGCTTTGCTTGTTTGTGATAAAACCCGCACTTCGGATATTAATCAGCTGGTTAGAAAAATAAAAGATCAGTATGATGAAACTACAAAAATAAGAAAAACGGTTATAAGACCCTGGGGAGTTTATACATGCCTGAATAAAGGAAAGGGCTGGCTTACGAAAGTAATAAATGTTTATCCCAAGCATAAGTTATCACTTCAATCTCATAATTACAGAAGTGAACATTGGGTTATATTGGAAGGAACAGCAACCGTTATACTGGAAGATGAAGTTTATACGCTTGAAAAAGGAACAAGTATAAATATTCCTGTGCAGGCAAAACATTCTTTGCAAAATCTTACGGAAGAAAATTTAAAAATTCTGGAAGTTCAAAAAGGTGAATATATCGGTGAAGATGATATTATAAGATACGAAGATATATACGGCAGAGTTGTAAAATAATAATTTATAGACTATGTTTTAATCAATAATAGCGTAATCAATCAAATTATAGTTACCGCATAACAAACAAAAAAACCGCCCGAAGGCGGCTTTTAACTTTTATCTAAAAATACTATGATTCAAATACATAGCACAATAAAGAAGTTTCTCTTGCCTTTTTAACAGCACTTGCCAACATTCTTTGATGTTTTGCACAAGTACCTGTTATTCTTCTGGGAAGAATTTTTCCTGCTTCCGTTAAATATTTTCTCAACTTTTGAGAATCTTTGTAATCGATAGCTTCTGCTTTATCTGCACAGAAACTGCAATTTTTACGTTTTTTCTTGTCTAATTGTTCTTTTGCCATTATATTTTCCTCTACTTGTATTTTTATTTATTATTTATTTTTAAAACGGGATTTCTTCTTCACCAATAAGTGTATCAGTCATTTCCATATCCGAAAATTCAACAACTTTTTTCTCTGAGGATTTTGCTGTTGAATTTGTATTTGCAGCAGAAACAGATGAAGAAATAACTTCAAAACTTGATAAATCAATTTCCGTTATTTTCTTTTCGCTTCCATCTTCAGCCTGAACTGTTGACATTTGAAGCCTGCCTTCTACGACTACTCTATCACCTTTAGAAACTGATTGTTCCAGAGTTTCGGCATTATTTCCCCGTGCTATTACTCTTACCAATGAAATTTCTTTTTCGTCAATGTTTAAAGCAAAAGACGTAACTGGAATATTATTTCCGGTAAATCTTTTTTCCGGTGTTCTGTATACGATTCCCGATATTACGACTTTTGCTATTGACATAATTTTCTCCGTTACGCTTTAACTTCTGAATTTTCAAGAAGCATTATTCTTAAAATATTTTCGTTTAATCTTAACTGTCTGTTAAACTTAGCAACCTGTTCAGGTTCCATTTCAAAGTTATGAACAGCGAAATAGCCGTCACGAAAATCTTTAATATCATAAGATAATTTTTTTCTGCCCATCTTATCAACAGAAATAACTTTCCCGCCTAATGCTGCAATTGCCTCTTCCGTTTTTGCAACTAATTTATCATATTCTTCCGAATCTATATTCGGTTTTATTATTGATAATAATTCGTATGTTCTCAATTTAATTCTCCTTGACTTTACAAACATTCATATAAATATTAACATAAACAAATTTAAATACAAATACCTGATAAATTTGGGTTAATATTTAATAACATTTTATATATTTGTAATATTATTTCAGTTCTATTGCAAAACCTTTAATTATTGGTAAAATTTAAAATATGAGATTTGAAAAATATACAAGTTGTAAATGGTTAGAATCGGGTATATGTTTTGACAACGGAGTTTACGGGTCAAATATAAAGTTATGTTGTTATATGAGTGCACCGGGCGGCGGTAATTCCATGATTTTCAGAGATTACCATGGTGAAAAAATAGATTGGAATGAATTTTTTAGAATAAAAAATGAATATAGAGAAATTCAAAAATCAGGTGATACTGTTGCGGGATGCCGTGGATGCGTATTTTTAGAAAATAAACCGTGGCTTCAGGCAAATTACATTGACAATTTACTGTTTGACCATTTTACAAAGTGCAATTGTAATTGCTCTTATTGTTATACTCAAGAAGATAAAAAACGATATAACAGTCTAAAAACATATAATGTTTATCCGATAGTAAAAGATATGTTTGAAAAAGGCATAATAAAACGAGGCGGTGCAATAGGCTTCGGCGGAGGAGAACCCACAATTCTGCCTGAATTTGATAAATTAATAAAACTGTTCCTAAAAAACGGTTTTGATGATATGCGGGTTCCTTCTTCCGGTATTAAATTTTCACGTGCCATATCGGGAGGTATTGAAACGGGTCAATTATCCGTTGTCGTTTCCGTTGATAGCGGAACACGTGAAACATACAAAAAAATTAAACAAATTGATGCTTTTGATAAAGTTTGTTCTAACTTAAAAAAATATTCAAAATCACAGAAAAGAGCATTTAATGTAATCAGTAAGTATATTATCATTCCCGAAGTTAACGATAATAAAGATGAAATAGATAAATGGCTCCAATTTAACAGAGAAAATAAAATTTTAATCTTAATAATTGATATAGAAAACAGCTGGCTTAATAAATACAGGAATGATAAACCCGATAAAAAAATTATTGATTTAATTTATTATGTTATGCAAAAAGCTCACGAAATGAAATTTGTTCGGGTTGAAGTTTGTGATAGGGCAAAATATTTATTAAATTTTTAATTTTTATGCCGTAAAAAAAAGCTGAATTATAATAATTCAGCTGATACTACGTAAATATAATTTAATTATCTGCTTGTATATTCAAGCATTGGACACGAATAACCGTCACCAGCACACGTGCAACTACTGTAACTATGATAACCGCTCATGGTACATCCCTGCTGAAAACCGTTAGTACTATGCGGACAAATTTGATAGCACGTATATGCCGGATTTTTATAATAATCAGTAAAACTGCTTCCTTTTTTTTCTTGCATCGAATTAGTGCAAACAGAAACATCGTTTATTACAGTTCCATCACTACATTCAACTTCATTCATGTAAACATAATATGCACTTAAAAAAGAATTGCTTTCTATAATATCATCATATAATTTTAATATATCTTCTTTGCTTAGATTATCAATATTATCAAAATTCATACTAACTCCTTATTTTTTATTACTGTTTTAATACAAGCCAATCACAAAGCAGTTTTTTTATATTATTACTGCTATATTTATGAAATCCCGAATAAGGTGTAAAAGTGAGTTCTCCAAAATATATTTTATTTTTGTAAAGCATCCAATCAACACGCACAAACATAAAATCTTTTGATATTTGTTTTGATAAATCAAAAGATTGATTTAATAACTCATCTGCAGGTCTATATATATTTATATCTGCCATTGAAAAAACATCATCAATTATATTTAATTTTTCATCATACAAAGTTGTTTTATTTTTTGCACCTTCTTCTATTCTTATTATCAGTTTTGGTATTCCGTTAAAACAATAAACCTGTATTTCTTCCGTATTTTTGCTGATATCATTCCTTAAAAGAGGTTCAATTAATATTTTGGGTTCTATATATTTGTCATTGCAATGAACAACAGTATTTTGGGTGACGTGGCAATCCGGCTGACTTTCATTTGGTTCTTTTAAATCGGCTGGATTGCCACGCAAATCTTGAAATGAAATTGATTTGCTCGCAATGACATTATGATTTAATTTTGCAGTTT
>CAJONH010000049.1 GCA_905235825.1 Candidatus Gastranaerophilales bacterium | reverse complement strand
CTTTATACAATATTATTGTTTTCATCAATTTGCACAATTGTTGGGACATAACCTTTAATTTCATCTTCCGTAACATATCTGTATGTACAGATAATTACCTTATCACCTGTTTGAACTTTTCTTGCTGCAGCACCATTTACACAAAACATTTTTGAGCCGCGTTTACCTTTTATAACATAAGTTTGAAAACGTTCACCATTATTTATATTTAATATGTCAACTTTTTGACCTTCACTCATTTTTGCCTTTTCAAGAATTTCGGCATCAACGGTAATAGACCCGACATAATTTAAATTTGCATCGGTAACAGTTGCTCTATGAATTTTTGCATATAAAAACTCTAATAACATACTATAATTTTAACAAAAACAAACTCTTATGACTCATTTTTCTTTAATTTTTTTATGTAATTTTTAATTTCTTGAATTTGTTTTGGTTTAAGGTACTTAAATTGACCTCTTTTGAGTCCTTGCAGGTCAACAGGTCCCATACTCAAACGTTTTAATGATATAACAGGATGTCCCAAAAAATCAAGCATTTTACGTATTTGTCTGTTTAACCCCTGATATAGAACGATTTCAAGTACGGTATTTTTTCCTTCAAAATCGATTATGTTTGCATAGGCATAAGCCATTTGACCTTTTTCTATTTCTATACCTTTTTCCATAATATCAAGGTCATTAATTTTCAATTTTCCTTCAGCAACAACTCTGTATACTTTTGGTACTTTTACAGCAGGATGAGTCAATTCATTTATAAAATCACCGTCATTAGTAAGTATTAACAAACCTGTAGAATCTTTATCCAATCTTCCTACCGGTTTTAAGTTTTGAACTTCTTGCGGAAGCAAATCATAAATAGTTTTTCTGCCTTTTTCGTCCTCCATTGAGGTTATATATCCTGCCGGTTTATAATACCTTATGTATGTTAATGTTTGAGGCTTTATAAGTTGATTTTTAATAGTGATTTTATCTTTTGAAGTTACCAAAAATCCAAGTTCAATAACTTTTTGACCATTAACACAAACCATTCCCGCTTCAATAAGTTCATCAGCTTTTCTTCTTGAACAATAACCGCTTGAGGCTATATATTTATTTAATCTTAATTTCTCATTTTTCATCTTTTCATAATACGAAAAAACAAGTTAAATATCAATAATTTGCCCGAGCAAATTTCGTGATAAGCGAAAAATTTGCAGAGGGTGTGACGGGAATTATTCCTGTCTTTTTTTAATTTTTCGGCATATTTTGCCGATATAGTGGCAAATAGCTGATTTGTGTGTTATTATATAAGTATTCGGATATTAAGAATAAGGGTATGTATGTATTTTAAGAGGATATTCCTTGTACTTATCAGTTTAATATTGCTGACAACATTAAGAAGTGAAGCTATTAAAATAGGTTTGCAAATGCAAATGAAAGAATTAAAAATTGCTTCATCTGTTGCGGCTGAAATATATGATATGAATAAAAATGTACGTTTATATGAAATAAGACCAATGACAGTATACAAATTTAAATCAAACGGTAATCAAATTTCTGTTGAGAATGCAGATAATAAAGAATTTGATTTGGGAACAAATGTTGTATTAATAAAAACTAAAACCGAAGGTTTTTTGTGTTCCAAAAAGGCGTGGTATAGGGGGGATTTTATGCTTTATAACTGGGGTGGTTCCGGAATAACGCTGGTAAATAATCTGCCGTTGGAAGAATATTTAAAAGGGGTAGTGCCTTCAGAAATGCCTTCCAAGTGGAATACCGAAGCATTAAGAGCACAAGCAATTGCCGCAAGAAGTTATGCAGTTGCGACAAGAAATGCAGGTAAACATGCATCAAAGGGATTTGATTTACTTGATACTACAGCTGATCAGGCATACGGAGGTGCAAGTGCGGAAAAAGAAACAACAACTAAAGCAGTAGAAGATACAAAAGGGATAGTTTTGGTGCAAGAAGAAAGAGGTGTTTTACCTACGTATTATCATGCAAGCTCCGGCGGGCAAACGAAGGTATGGGATTCAGGAAGTTCATTTTTGCATTCTGTTCCTTCTGCAGACGGAAATGTTAAAAAAAACGGACACGGAGTAGGTATGAGTCAGCACGGAGCAAATAATTTGGCATCACAAGGCTGGAATGCATATCAAATTTTAAATTATTTTTATAAAGACTTTAAATTTGCAAAACTAAGTGAAAATTGGGATATATAATTATTAAAATTTATATTTGACAAGACAATTGTTTTTGATATTATAAAGGAAGGTAAGCCACGTTAGCTCAGTTGGTAGAGCAAGGGACTGAAAATCCCTGTGTCCTTGGTTCGATTCCGAGACGTGGCACCACTTTAAGGGGTGGCGGTTATATAATAGCCACAAGAGAAAACAAGGTTTTCAAGACCTTGTTATTTTTTGTTATTTTTCACCCCATCTGCGAGATTACTATAATTTAGACCGCCATTTGCGTATAAATCGACACTTGGCGATTTTTAGTATATATCCGCTTGTTGTTTAGGTTTGAGGCAGGTCG
>CAJONH010000048.1 GCA_905235825.1 Candidatus Gastranaerophilales bacterium | reverse complement strand
GCTGAAAAGTATAATCAACCGGATTGCCACGTCACTCAAAATGCTGTTGTTCCTCGCAATGACAAATATATAGAACCCAAAATATTATTTAACGGCAAGTTTTATAGCATTAATCATACTTGAGGGATTTGCAATATTTTTTCCCGCAATATCATAAGCAGTACCGTGTGCAGGAGAGGTTCTCAATATATTTAGTCCGAGTGTCGTATTTACGCAGTTATCACGCTCTAAAAGTTTTACAGGAATTAATCCTTGATCATGATACATTGCTATATAGCAATCGTATTTGCATTCTTCCATTGCACATTTTGTAAACAGTGAATCGGCGGGAAAAGGCCCCTCTATGTTAATACCTTTTTTTCTTAACTCATTTATTGCGGGAATAATTTCGTCAATTTCTTCTCTTCCGAACATTCCATTTTCCCCTGCATGAGGATTTAAAGCACAAACCGCTATGGAAGGAGATTTTATATTTAATTGCATTTTCAGTGAATGTGCAAGTTTTTCGAGTCTTGCAATCAACAAATCTTTTTTTATGTATTCGCTTATTTTATTAATTGCAATATGTCTTGTCATAAGCATTACTGAAAATTTATCGCAGACAAAAATCATTTCCGCCTTTTGTTCTTTGTTTGCAAGATATTGTTCCAAAACTTCAGTCTGTCCCGAATAATTATGACCGGCCGTTTTCATAGCATTTTTTGAAACAGGGGCTGTTACAATTGAGTCAATCAGACCCTCCTCCGCTAAATTACATGCTTTAACCAGTGAACAGAAAGAAAATTCTCCGCCCGTTTCTGTTTCTTTACCTATTCTTAATTTATTTATATCAAAAGGTACATCAATGATTTTATAATTTTTTTCAAGCGAAAGACCGAAATTATCTTTATAATATTCCAAAATATCCGAATTAGTAATTAAAACAATCTCATCCGATGGCAAATCCAAAAAGTTTAATGCCTTTACTGTAATTTCAAAAGAAATTCCGTTCGGATCGCCAAATGTTACAGCAGTTTTTTTCATCATTTATCCTGTTCAAAATATTTAATTATTTCTATTAAAGTATTTTGCGTTCCTAAATTTCCCGATTTAGTGACGATATATTGTCCTTTATGGTCAATTCCCAAAGGAATTGCGGGGGCAACGGTATCTTTAATCTGAATATTTTTGCTTTCTATAGCCTGCAGACATTTATATGAAGTTTCACCGCCTACAGTTATTAATATAGCTTTTGTTTGTGATAAGACCCGTTGCGTAACATTTGCAAGATAATTACAAATACCCGAAATAAAAATTTCTTTCGAGAGTTCTTTCTCCAACAAAAGAGCCGATAATTCTTCGTTATTTTCTATTAATTCGGAAGAATGAATAACTACCGTATTTTCTTTAACCAAATTATTTAATATTCTTTCCGATATTTCTTCAATGTCGTTAGAAAAAATATTTTCAGGTTTTATTGGTATAAAATATGTATTTTCAATACTGTCATTTTCCTGAAGTCTTTTAATTTGAGAAGCAGTTAAGTCTGTAGCACTTCCCGACACAACCAGTTTTGGCAAACGGGGCAGTGTAATATCTTCGTTATCTTCATTTACGGAAGGATGCCAAATATTGCTTAATGCCTGTGCTGCACCGGCTGAACCAGACGGAAGAATTTTATATCCTGATTTATTTATTGCTAAAGCGATTTGTTCCAAATCCGTAGTTGAAACGGCATCTGCAACTACTAATTTCACACCTTTTGAAATTAAATCATTTAATTTCATTAATATGGGACCTGCCCCTTTCATTATGATATCAAGGGGGATTAAATCAACAATATTTGCTTTATCTTCATCAAGCTGGCTTTTTAGTATATTTAAAATATTTGATTCCGTAATAGGAAAAGCAGGATCTCTTGAAACCTCGGTTCTTTGGAGAGGAATACCTTTAAGCAGTTGAAACCCGCCTATTGTAGTTCTTCCCTCGCTTGGGAATGCGGGGAAAATCACTGCCGCATCAAGTTCGAGAGAATTTAACAGAGTCATTATTTCTATAGCGATATTGCCTCTGATAACAGAATCTATTTTTTTATAGATATGTTCAAAATTATACTTTTTTAATATATTCTCGGAAGCATTTAAGACTTTTTCACAGGCTGTTTTTGCATCAGAGTTTCTTGACTCTGTAGACATTGCGAAAACCTCCGTTTGAAGACTTTCGTCAATAGATATATCTTCACCAAAAGCTACCTGTGTTTTTGCACCTTTTAAAAAAAACTGGAGAGCAGTATCGTTTGCACCTGTAAGGTCATCCGCAATAACTGCTATATAATTGGATGTATTCATAATATTTTTTACTATTCACCTTTTTTACCCATAAGTCTTAAAGAATTAGCTCTGATGAAAAAGCGTTCACGCTGTTCACCGTCTGCCCCCGTCCATTTACTTGCAGCAAGTCTGCCGTCTATGCAGACTTGAGTTCCTTTTTTTACATATTCACCGGCAACTTCGGCGGTTTTATCCCATAATTCTATATTAAACCAGTCTGTTGTTTCGGCTTTTGACTTATAATCCCATCTTGAAACGGCAACAGAAAATGTTGTTTTTACTTTTCCCGATTCAAAATACTTAACTTCAGGATCTTGTCCCGCCCTTCCTACTATTACTACAGAGTTCATATCATAACCTTTTTTATCTACAAACTAATTATATTTAAAAAGTTATCTTTTGGCAAAAAATAAAGTAATTTAATTAAAAAAATTAAACAAAATAAAAATTTTATATTTTTAATCCGGAAAATATTGAATACCAAATGTATATTCCTGCCGAAACGAGAAGTATTCCGAATATTTTTAATAATATTTCAGAATATTTCGCTATTCTGCCCGCATTTTTAATGGTTTGTGTAAACATTGCAAAGATAATAACAATTAAACATTGACCTATAGCAAAAGCAAACAGTAATGAGATTGAAAATAAAATATTTGAAGAAGCGGCAGCAAATGCCATTATACCTGCAAGGACGGGAGATGCACATGGGCTTGAAGCTAAAGCAAAAACAGCACCGATTAAAAAAGGAAAAATAACAAGTCCGTTATTCTTATTTTGAGGCATTTTTTTTATTATTGCAGGAAATTGAATATCAAGTATTCCCAGCAGATTTAAACCTAATATTACTATTATTGATGCAAATACAATAATAACGGGAGGTGCCGCTATTGATGTAAAAGCACGCCCTGAAACAGCACATGCAACACCGATTATACTTAAAACAGATGCAAGCCCTAACGAAAAAAACAACATCTGTATAAATAATCGTTTACTGCCGGATTTTGAATATCCGCCGACATAACCTATTATTAACGGTAAAATTCCCAGACTGCATGGTGATAAAGATGCTATAATTCCCGCCAAAAATGATATAAATATCATGACGGGAAGCATTATACCGCTGCTTGATGAATATATGGAAAAGGCTTCGGATAAATTATTCATTTATCGCTTCCTCTATTTTATTAATCAATTCTTCTTTCGGTATATATCCTTCTACTTTATTTGTTTCACCGCCGTTTATATCCGTAAAAACAAGTGTAGGAACTACTTTTACATCATGCTTTTTTATAGAGTCCTGTATTTTCCTGTTATTATCCAATGCATTTATTGATATAAAATTTATTTTATCGGAATAAGAACTTTCAACTTCTTTTATCACTTCTTTCATTTTTTTGCAGTCCAAACACATAGAAGAAGTGTAAATTAATAAAGACGGATTGTTTTTATCATTTGCCATTGCCATATAATCGGCAGAATTTTGATTTAAAAACAAATATGCCGTTACGGGAATAATAAGAATTAATAAACTGATAATTATATTTTTCATAAATACCTCCGATTTCCTTCTTAATTTTATATCGTCAAATTATAAATCAAATCGGACATTAGGGTAAAGATTATTAATAATTGGTTTATTTAATTAAGTTTTCTGATTTAAATATGTTATATCCTTCATAATAATAGCTGGCATCAATGCCTTTCATAAAAACTTCTCTGTTATAAATATCATTTGTTAGTGCATTTCTTAAAACTTCTTTTATTTCCGCAGTTTTAACCGGACTTCTTTCCATTGCGGACAGATATTCTTCTTTATCAATTTTACTCCAGTCTATAACTTTTTTTATTTCTTTTTTTAGAATTAAATCCAGCCAAATTCTTGTACTTCTTCCGTTTCCTTCACGAAAAGGATGAGCAATATTCATTTCCGTATATTTGTCTATTATTTCATCAAATGTTTTTTGAGGCATTTCTTCAATACTTTTAAGTGCTGATTTTAAATACATAACCGGTACAAATCTAAATGAGCCTTTTGATATATTTACGTTACGAATTTCACCCGCAAAATAATAAATTTCTTCAAATAAGTATTTATGAATTTCTGCCAGTGAAGTGAAACTTCCTGCTTTCAGATTATCTAAATAACCTGTTTCAAATAATTCTACGGCTTTTATTTTACTGATTTTTTCTTCTTCTCTTGCAAGCTCGGCAAAATTATTTATACCGAGTTTATTTTCCAATACCATAAATACCTCTTTTAACAATTGTATTTTTATAGATAATCTAATTTAATATTACCATAAATTCGGACTAATAATTAATTTTTGAGGATATTAACATATTCTTTTTCCAATAATGTACGAGATTTCGGATATTTAATAAAATCCCAGGGAAATATTGTATTTAAAGGCTGCTCATTTAATGCATAAGTTTGTGCGGAAGGTAATTTTTTTTGCTTTTCATATTGTTTATATATACTTTTATAATTGCCCAAAACAGCTCCTTGTCTGTATACATCAATCAAATAAGGGGTTAATTCTCTTGAACCTCTTGATAATAAAGATTGAATAAAATCCCATTTAACGCTTGAAGTTCTTGCTTTTATTCCGATTTTAGCAAAATTTTTATTTATATACTCAATCTTTTTTTCAAGAATTTTGTCATTTTCCCTCATAGCAAATTGAAAAGGAGTTTGGGCTTTAGGTACAAATGTTGAAAAACTCGGAATTAAATTAAAATTTTTGTGTTTTTTTCTGATTTCTCGGCATATACCAATAAATTCATCTAAATCATCAAAAGTTTCAGTAGGAAGACCTGCTATTCCGTATATTTTTAAGCCGGAAAAACCATGAAAAGCCATTTTATCAACAAGATTTAAAATATCTTCTTTATTTAAGCATTTATTAATTATATTTCTAAGCCTTTCACTTCCTGCTTCAAGTGCTGCCGTCGCAGTTTTTTGACCGCATAAACTTAACATCTCAAGCACTTTATCCGATACATAATCTGCTCTTAATGAAGATACGGAAACTTCAAGCTGTTTTCCGGTTCTAACTTTACTTATAATATAATCACAAATATCTTCAATATTAGGATGCGAGCATATTAAAGCTCCGAGCAGTGCGATTTTATTAGTATATTTTATTCCCTCATCAATTTTTTCTATAATATTTTTAACGGAACAAAACCTTATCGGATTATTAATATATGAAGTCAAACAAAAACGGCAGTTTTGAGGACAGCCTCTTTCAACTTCAATAATATACGTATTAGGGAAAAAACTGTTTTCGGTTAGGATTGGAGTTGCAGTGCAATCACTTAAAGAAGAACTTACTTTATTAACTTTATAATCATCATTTTTTAAAGAAGGAACATAAACCCCTTCTATTTGAGCCAACATATTTAATTTTTCACTTTTGGAAGCATATTTATTTTTCTTTAAAATTTCTAAAATTTCATTTAAATGCACTTCTGCATCTCCGATGATAATAAAATCAAAAAATTGACAGAATGGTTCGGGGTTTGCACTCATAACGGCACCTCCGCCCATTATTAAAGGATGATTTTCTTCTCTGTCCTGAGATAAAAAAGGGATATTGTATTTGTCCAATATAGAAAGAATACCTGTATAATCGAGTTCAAAAGAGAGTGCAAATGTAATTACATCAATATTTTTATATTGAATATATGTCGTTTTTGTATCCGTAAAAATTCTTTCGGCTAAAATTCCTTCCGTTTTATCTACCATTTGAAAGACTTTTAAAAATCCCAATGCGGACATGCCAAAATTATAGACGGCAGGAAATGCACACCATATATTTAATTCAGGGACTGTGTATTTATAATTATTATATAAATAAACCTCACTCATTTTATTTATTCCTCATAATACTCATAATTTTCCGAATTTATCGGTTTTACATAAAGTTCCTCAAATAAAGTTAATAAAAGAGCTGCTATTGCAGGAGAAAGAATAACTCCCCATACACCAAGAAATTGTGCTGCAATCAAAAAAGAGAATATTATTATAATCGGATGCAAATCAAGAAACTTACCAAAAACTAACGGACGAACCAAATTATTTGATGCCCATTGTGCAGCCAAATAAACAATTGCGGTCAATATAACAACTCCAAATCCCTGCTGCGATGCACAAATTATCCCTAAAATAAGTGCAATTACAGGCCCTATTATAGGTACAATATCCAAAATTCCCGCAATAAATCCCAAAAGAACGGCATATTCGATTTTTAAAACAATAAGCCCGAACGAAGTAAGAATAGCAACGGAAGACATTGCTAAAATCTGTGCCATTACGTACCCGCCTACTTTTTGTTCTATAATTTCATATACTTCTTTGGCTTTTTCTTTAAATTGAGGCGGAAAAACCAGTATGACAGCATCTCTTATAAGATTTCGCTCGTTTAATATATAAAAAATGATAACCCCCATTGTGATAATTACAGTAACTATATCTAAAATAGCAATTGTAAAATTTATTGATTTGTCTAAAATACCGCCTGCGACATCAGAGGACTTACTCGCAACTTCATTAATATCAATAAATTCTATAATTTTTCTGCCTAAAATTTCGGTATTACTTGCATAATTAACGGCATTATCAATAATTTGAGGTATTTTATGCACAAATGAATGTATTTCGTTTATGGAAATAGTAACTATGGGAATTAAAAACAATACAACAATTAAAAGAGTTAGAATTATAACAATCATTGAAGCAAAAGAACGCTTCATTTTTGAGCTTAATTTATCAACGGCAGGACGCAGCGAACAGGCAAGAACAAAAGAACCGAAAGCTAATAATGCAATAGCTTTCATTTGTACCAAAAAGAATAATGCCAGAGTAGCCATTGCCGCAAACAGCATATTTTTTATATTATCCTGATTTATCTGAAACATAAAATTCCTTTTTGGAAAATATAACACGAAGTTAAAATTTAATAAAGACACAGGAATTCATCAAAAGTGTATAATTTAAAAGTATATATAAAAAACTCCATAAACAAATTTTGTTTATGCTACAATAAACTTGATTATGGATAAAGAACATGTCGAAATATACGATTGTAACATTAGATGAGGTAGAGTCAACAAACGCTTATGCGCTTGAGTTTATGACTTCATTTGCTGATAGAACCGTTATAACGGCTGAAAAGCAGACAAATGGCAGGGGCAGATACAATCGAAAATGGATTGGCGGCAAATCTTCAAATTTATATACAACAATTGTTTTAAAACCCCAAAATATTCAAAATTATCCTTTCCCTAATTTGACCCAATATTTATCCGTTGTTCTTTGCAGGGTATTTGAAAATGATTATGATATAACTCCTTCAATAAAATGGCCGAATGATATTCTTGTAAACGGCTGCAAAATTTCGGGAATTTTAGCTGAAACCTGCGTAAAAAATAATAAAATTGGAGGTATTGCACTGGGGCTTGGTGTTAACGTTAATTTGGAAAAAGAAACAATTGAAAAGATAGACCAAAAAGCAACATCTATGTTTTTAATAAGAAATAAAAATTATAACACTGATGAACTTCTAAAAAAAATTTGCGATGCATTTTTTGAAAATTACGATGAATTTACTATAAAAGGTTTTGGTTATATAAAAGATGAGTATATAAAAAGATGCGGATTTTTAGGTAAAAAAATTACAATCCGTGAAGAAAACAGGCAATATTTTGCAAAAGCAATAGATGCGGATGGTTTATTGCTTGTTAACGATGATTTTGGAAAAGAAAGTAAGATAATAACAGGAGATGTACTATGTTAGATTTAAACGAAGGTTTAACTACAATGGCAACAGGGATGGGAACGGTTTTTTCCTTTCTTGTAATATTGTGGTTTGCAGTTTCCGTAATGGGATGTATAGTAAGAAAATTAAATGAAATTTTTCCCGAACCGGTTGCAGCGGTCAAAACTGCCGTTAAAAAAGTCAGTGATGACGTTGAAATAGCAATTGCCGTTGCAATGGCAAAAATGAATAAGTAATTATTAAGTTAAAGAGGATATAAAAATGGCAAAAAAACAAATTAAAGTAATGGATACGTCATTTCGTGACGGTTTTCAATCAATTTACGGTGCAAAAGTTCTTGTAGATGATTTTATTCCCGCACTTCAAGCAGCGGTTTCAGCGGGCATTAAACATTTTGAAACAGCAGGCGGTGCAAGATTTCAAGCTCCCATTTTCTTTTGCAACGAAAATGCTTTTGAAACAATGGATAAAATAAGAGCAGCGGTAGGACCTGATGTAAAACTTCAATCACTTGCAAGAGGGGTAAATGTTGTCGGTTTAAATTCTCAGCCTCGTGATGTTATTGATTTGCACGCTAAAATGTTTGCAAAACACGGTGTAAACGTTATTAGAAATTTCGATGCGTTAAATGATGTAAATAATCTTATAGATTCAGCTAAAAGCATTAAAAAATACGGTCTTCAACACGAAGTTACCATTACGATGATGGAACTTCCTTATGGATGTGAAGGAGCTCACGATGTAGCTTTCTATGAAAGAGTATTAAGAAGCATACTTGACAGCGGCTTACCTTTTGACAGCCTTGCATTTAAAGATGCATCAGGAACATCAAATCCGACAAAAGTTTATGAAACAGTTAAAATGGCACGTACAATTTTAGGTGAAAAAGCTCACATCCGCTTCCATTCACATGAAACGGCAGGAACAGG